>NZ_SVCB01000015.1 GCF_015058545.1 Veillonella sp. | reverse complement strand
TCGCACAACGTAACTTCGGTGGCCAGGCATACCCTCGTACATGCTACAGTGCCGATAAAACCGGTCATGTAATTTTGCATACGTTGTATGAACAATGCTTAAAGGAAAACGTACATTTCCTTCAAGATTGGTACTTATTAGACATCGTTAAAGCTGACGACGGTTCCGTAGGCGGCGTTGTTGCTTGGAACATGAAAGAAGGCCGTGTTGAAAAAATCGCAACTACTGCATTAGTAATTGCAACCGGTGGTGCCGGTCGTATGTACTGGACTCGTACTTCCAACCCTTACCTTTCCACAGGTGACGGCATGGCAGCATGTTTCCGTGCAGGTTGTGCTTTGAAAGACCCTGAAATGGTTCAGTTCCATCCAACCGGTCTCGGCAAAAGCGGTATCTTGATGTCCGAAGCTGTTCGTGGTGAAGGTGGTTACCTCTTGAATAACAAAGGGGAACGTTTCATGAAGGATTATGCTCCTAGCAAAATGGAACTTGCACCTCGTGACGTTGTAGCTAAAGCTATCGAAACTGAAATCGCTGAAGGTCGTGGCTGGGGCACCGGTCTTGACGCTTATGTAGTAGCTGACGTTCGTCACTTACCAAAAGAAGTTATTCTCGAAAAACTTCATGGTATCCGCGACCTCGCTATTACATTCGAACATGCCGATCCATTAGTTCAACCTATTCCAATTCGTCCAACTTGTCACTATTCCATGGGCGGTATTGATGTAAAAGATTTCAAAACTTGCGGTACTGTAGTCCCTGGTTTATTCGCAGCCGGCGAAGCTGCTTGCGTATCCATCCACGGTGCTAACCGTCTTGGCGGTAACTCCTTGGCTGACGCTGTTGTATTCGGTAAAGTAGCCGGTGAAGGCGCTGTTGCTTATGTTAAAGAAAACAGTGCTAAAGACGCTGCTAAAGCTCTTAACGAAGCAGCTAACGGTTGGGAACAACGCTTCCGTGAAGTAACCGGTCGTACAACCGGTCGTCCTATTTCTGAAATTCGTGACGAAATGGCTCTTACTATGTGGAACAACGTAGGTATTTTCCGCGAAGAAAAGAAAATGGAAGAAGAATTGGCAATCTTGAATCGTTTGCTTGAAGAATATAAAACTTGCTACGTTGGCGACACTAACCGTACGTTCAATATGGCTTTCGTAAACTACGTTGAAGTAGGCAGCCTCTTAACTATTGCTAAAGCTGTTACTTTGGGCGCTATGCGTCGTAAAGAAAGCCGCGGTAGTCACCTTCGCGAAGACTTTGCAAAACGTGATGATGCTAACTTCTTGAATCACACAGTTATTACACTTAAAGAAGATGGCGAATACGAAGTAGGTCAGAGTGAAGTTGTAATTACTCGCTTCGAACCAAAAGAAAGGACGTACTAAGATGAGACAGATTACTTATAAGATTCATCGTTATAATGAAGGTCGCTCCTATGTACAGACCTATTCCTTTGATTATGAAACGGACCGTACAATTCTCTGGGGCCTTCAAAAAATTAAAGATACTATCGATCCAACCTTAACATTCATCGCTGCTTGCCGTAGTGCTGTTTGTGGCGCTTGCTCCATTAAAGTTAATGGTCAGGCTATGCTTGGTTGTGAAAGTAAAATCGACGATATTACCGAACGTTTCGGTAGTGACACAATCGAAATCGCTCCAATCGGTAACTTCGACGTAATCCGCGACTTGGCAGTTGACTGGGAAGCTAAAGTTAACCGTCTTAAAACAGTTGCTCCATGGATTTTCATGAAACCTGAATTCAACCGTGATATGGGTTCCCGCCAGACTCCGGAAGATTTCAAAAAATTTGTTACTAACACAGAATGTATCCTTTGCGGTTGCTGTGCTTCCGAATGTAACAAATTGTCCGCTAACCGCGAAGACTTCTTGGATCCATATGTTTACACTAAAGCTAATCGCTTTGTTCAGGATTCCCGTGATGCTGCACCTATGGCTCACGTTAACCCTGCGTTTGAACATGGTCTTTGGAAATGCGTTCATTGCATGAACTGTATCTCCCGTTGTCCAAAACACTTAAAACCTGCAAAAGATATTTCCGAACTTCGTGCAGTAGCTACGAAAGCCGGCTTATCCAATAAAGGTACTCGTCATGCTATCGCCTTCAAACAAGACCTCATGCAGACAGGTCGCTTGAACGAAGTAACGATGAGTCTTAAAACTGACGGTCTTGTAGATTCCGCTAAACAAGGTCTCTACGCATTGCGTCTCTGGGCACATGGTAAGATTAATCCTCTTGAACTCGTAGTTCCACACAAACCGGTTCAAGGTATTAAGGATGTGCGCACCATTATTAAGGCAGCAGAGGAGGCAGAAAGATAATGAAATACGCATTTTTCCCTGGTTGTGTACTTGAAGGTGCAGCCAAAGAAGATTTTATCGCCACTGTTGCGGTTGCTAAAAAATTAGGCATTCAAATCGAAGAATTGGAAGGTTGGACTTGCTGCGGTGCGTCCCACGTTCAGGACGTTGATCCATTGGCAATTCTTTCCACCAATGCTCGTAATATTGCATTAGCTGAAGCACAAGGCGTTCAGTTAATGACTGTTTGTAACACTTGTACTTTAATGCTCCGCGAAGCTAAAAATGAACTCGACCGCGATGAAACTCAACGCGCTCGCGTAAATAACATTTTGGGCCAAGCAGGCTTACGTTATAAAGGTACCAGCGATGTAACTCATTTCTTATGGGTATTGATTCGCGACTACGGTTTGAACAACCTTAAAGCTAAAGTTGTTAAACCTTTAAGCGGTCTTCGTGTTGCTGAATACTATGGTTGCCATCTTCTTCGTCCGCAAGAAGAAACAGGCTTTGAAGACTTCCAGATCCCAACCAGCTTGGCTGATGTAATCAAAGCTATCGGCGCTACACCAATCGATTTCTCCCGTAAACTCGACTGCTGTGGTTTCCATGCTGTATACCCTGCACATGATTCCGTTATGCAGATGACCGGTTCCATCAATGCTGATGCTGCTAAAGAAGGCGCTGATTGTGTTGTTACACCTTGCCCACTTTGCCAGATGCAGCTTGATATGTTCCAAAAAGAAGCTAAACAATATGTTCCTAGCGACAAAGATATGCCTATTATCCATATGAGCCAGTTAATCGGCTTAGCATTGGGTATCAGCCCTGCTGAACTTGGCATGACTAAACGTCACATGACAAGCACAGCTGCTTTGAATCGTTTTGTAGGTGCATAATCTGATAAGCTAATAAAGGCATTTGATTGATAGCTTGTGCCTATGAAGAAAGCCCCACCCGGCAACGGGTGGGGCTTTCGTTTTGGCTTTTAATGCATAGGATAAAACATGTTGGGCTTATAGGACAACATGTTTTGGTTTAAATGGGGAATTTAGAATCCCAATTCTTCGTTAACGATGATAACTTCCATAATATCCATATTGCGCATTTTCTTGTAGTAAATGGTAAGGGCATTGCAGATGCGGTCCGGAGAGGCGCAATCATAACAATGATCCTGTTTAATGGCACATGGTGTCTTGGAGAGTTTTTTGTTTTTCACAACATTACGAGGGGCCGCTACATTACGAGCTCGATAAATGGCGGATGCTAAGTCCGTAGTTATCTTGTTAATGCCGAGGACGAAGAATACTTCTTCGGAGCCGAATAAGGAGCAGGCCACGCGATTGCCGGTGCCGTCGATATTAACGAGTTCCCCTGTTTGAGCCAAGGCATTGACGGACGTAAGAAAAACATCACGCTGCATAGTACGCAGGGCTGTCTGGCGGAAATTCTCCCCTTCTAAGGGGCGGTGAATATCCGTTATTTCTTTATTATTAGGCTCTAAGGCTTCATAGACCTTAAGGGCTTGTAAGGTGCGGGAGTCGCCCAAGGCAACCCTTTTATTTTGAATACGCTCTTTTAAGTAAGCCGTAGCTTCGGCGCCGGTCTCAAAATAATGCACGACAAAGTTATTGCGTGTCAGATTTTTAATGGTTGTTTCTATGTTAATAGCTGTGTCATTCGGTTCCGGATTGGTAACTGCATTAATTGTGGTGTCGGTGTTGGCCATGGGACTTCCCTCCTAATAAAAACCGGTTAGAGTTTTGCTACAACTTTTTATAGTTATATTATATCACTTTATCACTATAATGCTAAATTTGATTATAATTTGATAATTCAAAAAAATATATGACGTTTAGAATACGGCTAAAGCTAGGTTATCAAAGGTTTTTGTAAAATATAGTCTTTAATTTTATGAAAACATTACAAAAAAATTCTTGACATTTGATGTCATTGTGTATATTATAAATACAACCTAAGTGGACAGAGTTTCTTGTTAAAAGAACAAATTGATGAAATTGTACATCACGAGATAACACGAAGGTAGCTTGAGGGAGCAGAGAGAAGGTTTTGTTCGGCATAGGGATTGCGGAACAATATGGAGTGAGAGACATTTGATTTTAACGGCCGCCGGGGTGGCGGCTCGTATATAACTTTATAGCGAACCTATAAACCGTTGAGACGGAGATAAAAATAAGACGTGCACTTACAGAGAGTGGAGTTAGCTGAGATTTTCACAGAACGCAGCTTATTAAATGGACCGTTGAGGGCGCTGGGAAAGAGTTATGTAATAGCTTTAGTATACAGCGACGCGACATTGGCGTTAGCAATGAGGGGTATGTTAGTACCCTGCGAATGAGGGGGCGTTTTATTGTACGTAGAACGTCAAACAAGGTGGTACCGCGAGTATAATTACCCGTCCTTGGCATATATTTGCCAAGGATTTTTTTATTACCCAAAAGAGAGTTAGCCCATATAATTGAGAAAAAGGAGCGGCCATTATGAATCAGTTACCATTGGAAACATTAAAAAAATACGCTGCAGATTATCCGATTGTGCCCGTATACAAGGAAATCTTTTCGGATACGCGAACGGTCGTGAGTGTGTTAAAAGCACTGAAACGCGTTAGTAAAACGGCGTTTTTATTGGAGAGCGCGGACAATAAAGAAAGCTGGGGGCGCTATTCTTTCTTAGGTTATAATCCGCTCCTTGAAATCACCTGTAAGGCCGGCACGATGACGATTAAGGGGGCTACGACGCAAACCTATCGGACGACGAAGCCGAATGAAGAGATTCGCCGGGTAATGAAAGAATACCGCAGTCCGCAATTCGATTTTTTGCCCACCTTTACCGGTGGTCTGGTAGGTTACTTTGGCTATGAATACATGACCTACCAAGAACCGCATTTGGATCGCGGTTTTCAGAATCAACGAATGAAGTTGATGTCTACAGGCCCTTATGATATACCGATTTTCAATGATGTAGATCTCTTGTTGTTTGATAAAGTCATTGTCTTTGATCATTATAAGAAAAAGATTATTTTAATTACCAATATTCGTACCGATGAGTTGGAAACGAATTACAACAAGGCTCAACTGGAGTTGGAAAGTTTAGCAAAATTGGTAGCGACAGGGGAAGAAGTGAATGAACCGGCCGGTAAGCTCTTAACGGAATTTGAAGACGAGTTTACCAAAGAAGAGTTCATGGCAAAGATTGAAAACTTGCAGGATCATATTCGAAAAGGGGACATCTTCCAAGGTGTGTTATCCATTGGACGGCGAGCTCGCTTTAAAGGCAGCTTGTTAAATGCTTACCGCATCTTGCGCACTACCAACCCATCGCCGTACATGTTCTACCTCAGCAGTCCGAATTTGGAATTGACCGGTGCTTCGCCGGAAACCTTGGTGAAAGTTCGTGACGGTCAGGTGGAAACCTTCCCCATCGCCGGGACGATGCCGCGAGGCAAGAATAAAGCGGAAGATATGGCCTATGAAGAACGATTGAAGAATGATGAAAAGGAATTGGCCGAACACAATATGTTGGTCGATTTAGGCCGTAATGATTTAGGTCGTGTTTGTGAATTCGGTAGTGTGAAGGTAACGGCGCTTAGAGAAATTCAACGATTCTCGCATGTGATGCATATTTGCTCCGCCGTATCGGGAACACTTCAAAAGGATAAGGATGCATTGGATGCGTTGAGTGCTACGTTACCGGCCGGCACCTTATCGGGAGCACCGAAGATTCGGGCCGTAGAGATTTTACAGAGTCTTGAAAAAGCACCGCGCGGCGTGTATGCGGGGGCTATCGGCTATTTAGATTTTGCCGGCAATATGGATACTTGCATCGGCATCCGCATGGCCGTGGCCAAGGGCGGTTATGTAGCGGTTCGTTCCGGGGCGGGTATCGTACGGGACAGTGTACCGGCCAATGAATATGAAGAAACGCGCAATAAGGCGCAGGCTATAATCGAAGCCATTAAGAAAGGGGTAGAGGTGACCGGTTATGATATTGTTGATTGATCATTATGACAGTTTTTCCTTTAATTTATATCAATTTATCGGGACCTTGAATTCGGATATTAAAGTGGTTCGCAGCGATGAATTAACGGTGCCGGAAGTGCTTGAACTGAACCCGAGTCACATTGTATTATCACCGGGGCCGGGTCGGCCGAATGAAGCGGGTATTTACGAAATACTGATTCCCGCCGTAGCCGGTAAAATTCCACTCTTAGGCGTTTGTCTCGGTCATCAGGCCTTGGCGGAAAGCTTCGGCGGCACTGTAGGTTTTGCCAAAACGGTAATGCACGGCAAATTCAGTGAGGTCAATATAATTAAAGACTCCAAGTTGTTTGAAGGTCTGCCAAAGCACTTCGAAGCGGCTCGCTACCATTCTTTGGCGGTAGATAGAGCAAGCTTACCGGAAGAGTTGGTGGTGACGGCGGAAACGGCGGACGGCGAAATTATGGCCATGGAACACAAAACAGAACCGCTATATGGTGTTCAATTCCATCCGGAATCGATTTTAACACCCCATGGCATTGAGATTTTAAAGAACTTCTTGAATATTAGGGTATAAGTAAATTCCAATAAAAGATTGAGAACCGAGAGTTTTGACAAATAAGAGAGAGGGCAAGGCCCGAGAGGAGCTAATTATGTTAATTAAAACGGCGATTGAAACAGTGGTTGATGGTCAAAATTTGACCTATGATATGGCTTTGGGAGCCATGCGTGAGATTATGAACGGTGAAGCCAATGAGGCTCAAATCGGCGCGCTTTTAGGGGCGTTGCGCTTAAAAGGGGAAACCATCGATGAGATTACCGGTTTTGCCCAAGGTATGCGTGAAAAAGCCATGCCCGTAAAGCACGCCAAGGATGTATTTGAAATCGTCGGTACCGGTGGGGATAAGACGAATACGTTTAACATTTCCACTACAGCCGGCTTTGTAATCGCTGCCGGCGGAATTCCCGTAGCTAAGCACGGCAATCGCAGCGTATCCAGTAAATGTGGTGCCGCTGATTGCTTGGAAGCCTTAGGGGTTAATTTAAATGTACCGGGACCGGCCAATCAGGATGTGCTTAATAAAGTAGGCATGTGCTTTATGTTTGCCCCACTCTATCATAGCTCCATGAAATACGCCATGCCGGTGCGCAAGGCGTTAGGTATTCGCACTGTGTTTAATGTGCTCGGACCTTTGACGAACCCCGCCGGTGCTACCATGCAGCTCATGGGCGTATACGCTAAGGAATTAGTGGAACCTATGGCTCAGGTATTAGCTAATCTGGGGGTTAAACGAGGCGCCGTAGTTCACGGTTTTGACGGCCTCGATGAAATTACCGCTTGTGATAAGACCTATGTTTGCGAAATTAATGACGGCAAGTTAACCAGCTATGTGCTGGATCCTGCTGAGTTCGGTCTTGCCTATGCCAAACCGGCTGAACTCGTAGGCGGTGACGGGCCGGTTAATGCGGAAATTACCCGCTCCGTGCTGAATGGTGAAAACGGCTCCCGTCGTAATGCGGTAATTTTAAATGCAGGCATGAGTTTCCATTTGGCGGAAGAAAATACTACGTTGGCTGAAGGTATCGCCAAGGCGGCGCGGCTTATCGATGAAGGCAAGGCTCTGGCGGTGCTGGAAGATTTAATCGCCGCTACCAATGAGGTGGCTTAATGATACTTGATACGATTGTAGCGGCCACTAAAGAACGGGTGGCCAAGTTAAAAGCAAGTGTGCCTTTGGAGCTGATCAAGGCCAAAGCAGAGGTTATAGCGCGCGCCGAACTGGCAAAACAGGGCGGACAATTCCCCTTTGCTTTTGAAAAAGCGCTTCGGGCGGGCTCGATGAATTTTATCTGCGAGGTAAAAAAGGCATCGCCGTCGAAAGGTATTATTGCGGAAGATTTCCCTTATTTGGCGATTGCCAAGGATTATGAAAAGGCCGGTGCCGCCGCCATATCGGTATTGACGGAACCGGAGTTTTTCCAAGGGGCCGATACATATCTTACAGAGATTGCAAAGACTGTACAGATTCCGGTGCTGCGCAAAGATTTTACCATCGACAGCTATCAGATATATGAGGCAAAAGTAATCGGTGCCGCCGCCATTTTATTGATTTGTGCCATTCTATCGGAAGAAGAATTAAAGAAGTTCCATGAGTTGGCAAACAGTCTAGGTTTGGCTTGCCTCGTTGAAGCTCATTCGGAAGCTGAAATAACCAAGGCCCTCAACATAGGGGCGCGGATTATCGGCGTAAATAATCGCGATTTGCGTGATTTTACGGTAGATATAAATCACAGTTTGAAGCTTAGAAAGCTGGTGCCTGATTCGGTTATATTTGTATCGGAAAGCGGTCTTAATACGGCCTCTGATATAGAAGCCCTCCGTGAAAACGGCATTGGCGCCGCTCTTATCGGGGAGCGTTTTATGAGAGTGGCCGATAAGGGTAAAGCGATTGCCGAACTCTACGGTAAAGTGCCGCCGGTGAAGGCAAAAATATGTGGCTTGAAACGGCCGGAAGATATTGCCCTGATCAATACGTTGCCTCCTGAATTAAGACCGGAGTATATCGGTTTCGTATTTGCGCCCAGCAAACGACAGGTAACCTGCATTGAGGCTAAAACCTTGGCAGCTCATTTGGTGCCGGCGGTAAAAAAAGCAGGCATCTTTGTTAACGAGTCATTAGAAGTTATGGCGAAGTTGGCTGTAGCCGTGCCCCTTGATGTGATTCAGCTTTGCGGCGATGAAACGGAAGAAGATATTGCGGAGTTACGCCAATTGACGAAGGCCGCCATCTGGAAAGCGGTACAGGTGGAATCGGCCGCCGATGTGGCGCGATGGCGTGACAGCTCAGCCGATTTGATTCTGTTTGATACATTTGTAAAGGGCGAACGAGGCGGCTCAGGTCAAAGTTTTGATTGGTCGCTTTTAAGAGGTTTTACGAAGCCTTTTATGTTGGCCGGCGGTTTAAATATTACCAATGTAGCTCGAGCCATTCGCATTGCCAAGCCTTATGGCGTTGATGTGAGCAGCGGTGTAGAGACTGACGGGGTTAAAGATAAACGAAAAATAGAAGACTTTTTGAAAATAGTAAAACAATAAAAGAGAAAGATTGGAGAGGTGAGTTTTGTGAGTGAAGTACAACGCAAGGGCCGCTATGGTGAGCATGGCGGACAATATATTCCGGAGATTTTGATGAACGCTGTTCTTGAAGTAGAAGCAGCGTATGAGAAATATAAAAATGACCCCGATTTCGTGGCCGAATTGGAAGAACTACAGGTGAATTACACAGGTCGTCCGTCGATTTTGTACTATGCCAAGCATATGTCGGAAGATTTAGGCGGCGCCAAAATTTATTTGAAACGTGAAGATTTAAACCATACCGGTTCCCATAAGATTAACAATGTATTGGGACAGGTTTTGTTGGCCAAACGAATGGGTAAAAAACGTATTATCGCTGAAACCGGTGCCGGTCAACATGGTGTGGCGGCCGCTACGGCGGCGGCCCTCCTCGGCATGGAATGCGAAATTTTCATGGGTAAAGAAGATACGGAACGTCAGGCCCTTAATGTATATCGCATGGAATTATTGGGCGCGAAGGTTCATCCTGTAACGTCAGGTACCATGACCTTAAAAGATGCGGTCAGTGAAACGCTTCGCGAGTGGACTCGCCGTGTGGATGATACCTATTACGCCATGGGGTCCGCCGTAGGTCCTCATCCGTTCCCGATGATTGTGTGCGATTTCCAAAGCATTATCAGTAAAGAAGCGCGGGAACAAATTTTGGACGCTGAAGGCAAGTTGCCAAGCATGGTGCTCGCCTGTGCCGGCGGTGGCAGCAATGCTATCGGCATGTTCTACCATTTCATTCCGGATGAAGGGGTTCAGTTGGTTGGTTGCGAAGCGGCGGGCCTCGGCATCGAAACGAAAGAGCATGCAGCTACGTTGGCCAAAGGGACACCGGGGATTTTCCACGGCATGCGCTCCTATTTCGTGCAAAACGAATACGGTCAGATTGCACCGGTATACTCCATCTCGGCCGGTCTTGATTATCCGGGCATCGGACCGGAACACTCTTACTTACATGATACGGGCCGAGCTACTTATGTGCCGATTACTGATGAAGAAGCGGTAACGGCCTTTGAATATTTATCGCGCACCGAAGGCATTATTCCGGCCATTGAAAGTGCTCATGCCGTAGCCCATGCTATGAAGGTGGCACCGACAATGGGCCGTGATGAATCGATTATTATTTGTATTTCCGGTCGCGGTGATAAGGATGTAGCGGCCATGGCACGATACAGGGGGTATGACATCAATGAATAAGGTACAACAAGACAGTTATGCAATAGAACAAGCTTTTGCCAAGGGCAAGGCATTTATCGGCTTTTTGACCGCCGGCGACCCTAATTTGGAAGCCACGGCCCGTTATATTAAGGTTATGGCTGATGCGGGCGCCGATTTAGTGGAAATCGGCATTCCTTTCTCCGATCCGGTGGCGGAAGGGGAAGTCATTCAGCGTGCCTCCCAAAGAGCGCTGAAAAGCGGTGCTCTTACGGATGCAATTTTTGACATGGTTGAAAAAGTCCGTGAAACCGTTACGATTCCGTTGGTGTTCATGACCTATTTGAACCCGGTGTATGTATACGGTGCGGAAAAATTCTTTGCCCGTTGTAAGGCGCTTAATATTCGCGGCATTATCGTACCGGACATGCCTTACGAAGAAAAAGGTGAAATTGAAGATGTGGCGGCTGCGGCGGGAGTCACCGTGATTTCCTTAATTGCGCCAACGTCGGAACAGCGTATCGAACGCATTGCGTCTGATGCGAAAGGCTTTATTTACTGTGTATCGTCCTTAGGGGTAACGGGCGTGCGCAAGGAAATCACCACCGATATCGCAGGCTTAGTGGCAACGATTAAAAAATATACCGACGTGCCGGTAGCCATCGGTTTCGGTATTGCCGAACCGGAACAGGCGAAAGCGATGGCGGCCGTTTCGGACGGGGCTATTGTAGGCTCGGCTATTGTAAAAATCATTGAAGCTCATGGTGATGCGGCTGATGAAGCATTAGGGGAATACGTAAGATCTATGAAAGCGGCGGTTGTGAGCGCCGAATAAACTGAAAAATTGTAAGGGACAACAGTTGAATTGAACTGCACCCCAAAAATTGGACACAATTTTTGGAGGTGCAGTTTTTTATGCCAAAATATTCTAAAGAAATTAAAGAGAAAGTTAACCACTTGTTTAACCTTGGGTGGGGAATACTTACAATTGCTAAAGAATTAAATATTCCTGAGGGTACCGTACGTTACTGGTTATTTAAGTGTAAGAATGGTTATTCGACAAATAGAAGGATGAGTCGTCGTAGTTTTTCAGCTGAATTTAAACAAACTGTTATTGAAACTAGATGGGCAAATAGTTTATCCTTTAAGGAAACAGCAGAATTATTTAACTTAGATAATCCTAGCTTAATTGCAATTTGGCAAAAGCGTTATTTAGATGAAGGAATATTAGGATTACAGCCTAAACCTAAAGGTAGACCACCTATGCAACCTAAAAAACAACCTAAAGAACAACCTAAAGAACAAAATAATCAATCTATGAAATCTGACAAAGATCGCATCAAAGAACTTGAGGCAGAGAATGCCCGGCTAAAATATGAACTTTCCTTTTACAATGATTTTATGGAAGAAATGCGTAAAATTGCTAAACCTAATCGGTCTGTAAAAAAAAACAAATAATCGCAATTGAAAGACTAAGAAAAATATATCCACTTCAGTTTATGCTCAATTATTTTAGTATTAGCCGAAGTACATATTATGCACGGCTTGCTGCTATAAAAAAGGGAGACAAATATGCGGATGAAAGAGAAGCTATTCGTACAATTGTGGCGATAAATAAGGGGCGTTATGGATATCGTCGAATCACTGTAGAACTACATAAATTAGGATTTTGTATAAATCATAAAGTTGTAATGCGTCTTATGAAAGAAGAAAAACTAACCTGCCAGGTTCGGCTTAAGAAGTATCGATCATATAGAGGCTCCGAAGGAAAAATCGCTCCCAATATTATTAATCGAGACTTTAATGCTACAAAACCAGATCAAAAATGGGCAACAGATATTACTGAATTCCAC
>NZ_SVCB01000002.1 GCF_015058545.1 Veillonella sp. | reverse complement strand
TCGCCGCCATAAGGACCGGTTCGTTCCGGCGATGTGGTGCCGTATAAACCGATAAGCGGGCGTTTTAGCGCATTGGCAATATGTAACGGACCCGTATCGGCACTGACATACAATTTACAGCGACGTATTAATTCAATTAATTCTTCCAGTGAAGTTTGCCCTGTCATATTTATGACATACGGACTATCTACGCCGTTTTGAATTTCATCCGCTTTTTCCTTATCCGAAGGCGCCCCCACGAGTACCACATATTGTTTTTGGTCTACTAAGCGCTTGCAAAGGTCGGTAAAGTGCGGGATTGGCCATTCTTTAACAATCCACCGGGCCCCCGGCGCTACAACTACATAGTCCGCACCGTGCGGCATGCCTTGAGCCCGTAATTTAGCCTCACAGGAATTGGCCGCTTTTTCCGATTCATTCATGGGAAATTCGATGGCATCCACAGTACCGCCTAAAGCCCGTACCGTATCTAAATAACGCTCAATGACATGGCCGTATTTATTGGGCCCTACCAAGGCTTTATTGACAAGCTTACTGCCTTCACGCAGTTCCCAATAGCCGTACTTCTCTTTGGCACCGGATAAAAACGAAACGATGGCGCTTTTTGCCAAACACTGCAAATCCAGGCACATATCAAAATTTCGTTCGTGTAAGATACGGCGCAAAGTCCATAAATATGAAATTGATTTCAATTTCTTTTTATCAATAAACAAAACTTCATCAAGCCATGGTTTGCCCGGCAAAGGACCGCCGAATTGTTCATGCACTGCCCAGGTAATATGCGCATTCGGCCAATTCTTACGAATCGCATATAAGGTGGGCAACGCATGAATCACATCGCCAAGCGAACTCATTTTAACAATTAGTATACGTTTATACTCCTTCATGGGTCTGTCCTTTCTGCTTGGCTTCTAAAATAGGGGCTAAAAATTCATACAAATCGGTGCCTTCAAAAAGGTACCCTTCTATACCGGCCGCTTCAGCCGCCGTCACATCGGACGGTTTATCGCCCACTAAAAAACTGTTTTCCTTATCAATATCATAGTCCTTCATAGCTTGTAATAACATGCCCGGTTTTGGTTTACGACAATCACAGTCTTTAGTGTACGCCGCTACCGTTCCCTTTACATGATGGGGACAATAATAAAATGCAAGGATGGGCGCCTTTACCTTGGTCAACTCTTCGTTGATGTAGGCATGTAGGCGCTCCATATCTGCTACTGTGTAGTAACCCCTGGCAATACCGCTTTGATTGGTGACGACGATTAAATCATAACCGGCCTGCACGGCCGCAGCTAACGCTTTCGGTGCGCCCGGTACAAACTGAAAATCGTCAATGCGATATAAATAGTTTACATCTACATTGATAACGCCGTCCCTATCTAAAAACAATACTTTGCGCATGGGCTTCTCCTTAACAAACTCAATTAACGGATATAATTAACGAACATAACCTTCGTTATGATCTAATAATTCACAATATTCGGCTACCGCATCTTCCAATTTAGTAAAGCCTTTATCGTAACCGGCGGCCATCAATTTAGTGGTGTCCGCTTCCGTAAAACTCTGATATTTACCTTTTAATACTTCAGGGAACGGAATATAGCGTAAGTTGCCGGAGCCGTTATAATCGATAACAGCCTGCATGAAGCGATTGAAGCTTTTCGCTTCGCCCGTACCGCAGTTAAAAATACCGCTGATTTCCGGATGTTCCCAGAAGAAGAAGTTTACATTGACTACATCTTTGACATAGATAAAGTCGCGTAACTGCCCGCCGTTTTCATAACCGTCGGTACCTTCGAACAAAGTAATTTCACCGGTTTCGCGAAGTTTGTAGAACATCTGCCGTACTAAAGACGCCATATTACCCTTATGGTTTTCATTCGGTCCGAATACGTTAAAATAGCGTAAACCTACTACTTGGGATTGTAAGTCTTTTTCAAAACGACGCACATAACGGTCGAAGAATAATTTAGAATACGCATACGGATTCAACGCTTCTTCGCATTCCGGTTTTTCGGTAAAACCTTTTTTACCATGACCATAGGTAGACGCAGACGATGCATAAATGAACGGCACACGACGTTCCTGGCAATAGTGGAACAAATTTTTGGTGCCTTCAAAGTTATTGTGCATCATGTAACGGCCATCATAATTCATCGTGTCCGCACAAGCCCCTTCATGGAACACCACTTCAATCGGCCCCACATCAAAGGTATTCGTAGCTACCGCATCATCGAAGTCGATGCAATCTACGTAATCATAATAATCGAGCATCTGCAAATTACGGATTTTGCTGCCGTCTGTTAAATCGTCGACGATCAAAATATCGTTGCGACCGCGTTCGTTAAGTTGTTTAACGATATTACTGCCGATAAAACCGGCGCCGCCTGTAACTATAATCATAATAATCCCTCCTGCACTAAGGACTTAATCTTTTCTATAATCCCCGTCGTGGAATAGCCGTTTTTAAACGGTAAAATCATCACTTTATCAACGTATTCACGGCCGATAACGTCTTCCGGCTTATAATCGCCGCCTTTAACCAAAATATTGGGGCGCAACGCACTTAATAATTCAGCGGGCGTGTCTTCTTCAAAGACAACGACGCCATCCACAAACCCCAAAGCACCCATGAGTTCGGCTCGGGAACTTTCAGAGTTAATGGGACGAGCCACCCCTTTAAGGCGTTTCACCGACGCATCGGAATTAAGGCCCACAATCAAATGGTCTCCCAACCGAGCCGCATCACGCAAATAGGATAAATGGCCGCTATGAAGAATGTCAAAACAACCATTCGTAAATACAACGGTATGACCTTCATTCTGCCACTGACGAATTTTAGCTGCCATTTCCTCACGACTGTAACCGATAATCGGGTCCGCCTGGCGTTGGCGTTGACGAATAGTAGCCCACAAATCCAAGAGTTCCTGGCGATGAATCGGATAGGTACCAACTTTGGACACAACAACGCCGGCCGCCGCATTCGCTACATGTAATGTACCGCGCACCGTAAGCCCCGCCGCCATAGCCGTAATAATCATGGCCACTACCGTATCACCGGCGCCACTCACATCAAATACATCCTGCTGCGTCGCCGGATTATGCCAAATCTGACCCTGACGACTCACAATAGTAATCCCTTTAGCAGAACGTGTAGCCACCACATAATCAAAATCAACAGCATCAAGCGTTTCTTTCGCCGCTTCAACGATGGCTTCATCCGTGTTTGCTAAATTTCTACCGATGTATTCGCTTAATTCTTTTACATTCGGCGTAATAAACGTGGCACCACTATATTTAGACCAATCATTGCCCTTTGGATCAACGATGGTTTTTATACCTTTAGCTTTGGCGATTTTTAAAACTTCCCCCAGAACGGCCGTCGTACATACGCCCTTGCCGTAGTCAGAAATAACGATGCCGTCAAGTCCATGTTCAGCCAACTCTTTAATCCAAGCCAACAGGAATTCTGTTTCTTTCGCATTCACCGGTTCCGGCTCTTCAAAATCGAGGCGCATCATTTGCTGACGACCGCCGAGGATTCGCATTTTAGTCGTAGTCTGACGGGACGGCTCACGCATAATACCGGAATGATTGATATTTTCTACTTCCAATAAATCGGTCAATAATTTACCATGCGTATCTTCACCGGCTACACCGCCCAAGAACACCTGACAATCAAGATTTGCCAAATTGGATGCTACGTTAGCAGCTCCACCCAAGACTTCACGCACATCGGTGACGCGGTTAACGGGCACCGGCGCTTCCGGCGAAATACGACTCACATCACCGAATACATAGCGATCTACCATTATATCGCCGATAACGGCAATGCGTAACTTAGGCAATTTATTATTCAAAAACTCGGTAATTGTTTTACTTATCATATTCTTCTTCCACCAGCTCACAAATAATATGGCCTACCATAATATGCATTTCCTGGATACGTGCCGTTACTTTTGAAGGTACGGCAAAGGTAATATCGCAAATATCTTTAAGTTTGCCACCGCCTTCACCGGTAAACGCAATCGTGTGCATACCCGTATCACGTGCTTTTAACGCCGCTTTTACCACATTGGCACTATTACCTGAAGTGGAGATACCGATTAACACATCACCGGAACGACCAAGCCCCTCAACCTGACGGGCAAATACTTCGTCATAGCCGTAATCATTAGCTACGGCTGTCAAAATCGATGTATCGGTTGTTAAAGCGATACTTGCCAACGAACGACGTTCTTTTTGAAAACGACCGATCAATTCAGCTGCCAAATGTTGCGCATCCGCAGCCGAACCGCCATTGCCACAAAATAAAACTTTATTACCCGCTTTTAACGCCTCTTTGCAACGCTCTGCCATTAGCTGAATTACATCCATTTGTTCCATTGTCTTGCCGAACACATCCAAATGGTCTGTAAAACGCTCCGCAATAATAGGATTCAAATCTCCTTGAAATTCCATATAGCCTCCTAAAAACTATGTTAATAATGCGCTGTCCATTTTTAAAATGCATATTGCATTTATATTAAACGGCTTCATAGAGCCATATAAATTACAATATAGTCTGTAATAAACGTTCCGCATTGTCGTTAAATATTTTATCCGTATCGCGCTCACTGAGGCCCGCTTTACGGAAAGCATCGTATAAGCGCATCATGTCACCGGCATCTTCAATTTCCGTATCCGGTCTGATGCCGTCAAAATCCGTGCCTAACGCTACTACATCACTGCCCCCTACATTACGAATATAAAGGCCGTGACGCACAATATCTTCGATTAAGCTGATGCGGGATGTGCCTAAAAAGGACTGTGCAAAGTTAAGCCCGATGATACCGCCTTTATTGGCAATGAGACGAATTTGATCATCCGTTAAATTACGTCGATGATTCGTCAATGCTCGCGCATTGGAGTGAGAAGCAATAAATGGTTTCGTTAAGATTTCACCAAGCTGATACGTACCCGTATCGTTTAAATGGGAACAATCCACTATCATCCCTAATTCTTCCATATATTGTACAAACTCAATCCCCTTCGGGGTCAAACCTTTGCCTTCATACTTTTCGCCGTTAGGATAGGATAAAACGTTCGGGAAATTCCAGCTAATCGTAATGAGACGCACACCGTCATCATAGGCTTTTTTCAAGCGCTGTAAGTCGCCTTCAAAAACGCCCCCTTCTTCAACGGATAATAAGGCGCTTATTTTTCCGGCTTCACGGGCCGCTTTAAACTCTTCATAGGACCGTACATGAACAATATCGTTCTTATACTTTTCCATTTCTGCCATAAACAATTGGCGCATAGCTTCATAGCGGGCATAAGGATCTTTTTCCTGATCGAGCTCTACAAAGAGAGCAAAATCTTGTAAATGATAACCACCCTTTTTTAATTTTGCTATGTCTATTTTCCACGGATTCTGCCCCAAGTCGCCCCTATCGGGTTCATCGATGAGCATCATTATGGTATCACAATGTAAATCTATCATTTAGTATCCTCATGTTCGCGCAAATCCTTCAATACGGCCACAAAGGCTTGTACGTCTTCAAAATTACGATATACGGAGGCGAAGCGAACATAGGCTACTTCGTCGATATTTTTCAATTCCGCTAAAACCAAATCACCGATTTCAGAGGATTTAATTTCCTGCTGCGAGCGATTGCGAATCGTGTCTTCTACATTTTTTACAACATTTTCCAATGTTTCGCGGGGAATATTACGCTTGTTACAAGAGCGCAAAATACCGTTCAACAATTTGCTGCGGTCAAACATTTCATAACTGCCGCTCGATTTGATGACCATAATCGGCACATCTTCGATAACTTCATACGTCGTAAAACGGCGTCCGCAAGACAAACATTCACGGCGCCGACGGATGCTGTTATCATCATCGGTAGCACGCGAATCGGTTACTTTATTTTCAGTATGTTTACAGTAAGGACATCTCATGAGTTCACCTCATTTCTTTAAATATGTTTTGCTGTTCTCAGCAATCTCGTCGATAAAACGATCCAGCATTTCATAACGTTTGCGATACATATTGCGTTTATGCGTCTTGGCCGTTTCGTAAGTCTTACGTTCTTCCGCTAAAGGAATCCGATAGAACTTTTTATCTTCGGCACAAGGTGTACCGCCCAATTCATTCCAGAAGGGATCAAACTGTACTTTTTTAGAGCGATTGATACGAATCAAATGACTGTTGGTATAAAAACCTTCGTCGGAAATAGCGTATAAGGAGTTAATCCCCATTTGCGTTGCCAATTGACGCATTAAGAAGAACATAAAATTCTTAGGTCGATAACTGAACATTTTCTTCGTAATCTGTTTTGCCTTATCAAGACCGTTTTTGTGACCCTGAATAGTACCGATCCAAATACAAGGTTCACCGTTAAAACCATGACCCAAGCGGAAGTTGATATGGTAAATACTTTCCCCTTCATACATGAGGAATAAACTTAAAAAGCTTTCCTTACGCTGACCTGTATGGAACCAAAGCTGTGCTTTTAAATCGAGTTCTTCGTTTTGCCAAATCACTACAGCATGGCTCTCATCGGGATTATACATCTCCGTAATGGCTTCTTGTGTGAAATAGTCCGGAAGCATGTCAAAGTGATCTTTAATCGCTGCCAAACGCTCTTTAGCCGATGAATTTTTAAATAAAAATACGCGATTAATTACTTCATAAATACCTTCGTGTTTGTCGAGCAAATTAGGTAAAGGCTGATAGCTGTCGAAATACTCGATAAGTTCCTTCAACTGCTTGCGATTCTTATAAGAGCGACCTACAAACAAAGTAATGCGTCGCTTCTCGCGCCAAGATCTATAGCCGTAAATAGAGCGTCCCAACGCCCATTGTTTCTTCCCATATGAAAACATACCTTCACTCCTTAATCGTTTAAGATAAATTCTTTTGAAATAATTACCGTTGAGGTATTAACTATATTAATATCTGAAATTTATCTTGTAGTTAATCCTATTTGAACTTTCAACATATTGTATCTGAATGTCATATAAAAACTCTCTATATGCTAAAGGGTTTCTAATTTATTGTAACACGAAATGACGAAAAGGACTATCAAAGTCAATGTATATGGGCTTAATTTGTGAAAATAACCTTCGCAACCGCCCCAATTTTGCCATTTTTTGATAATTTACTTAATACATACAAAAAACCGACCTTCTCAAATGAGAAGGTCGGTTTAAAGTCATGCACTTTTAACAAGCATTATGTTATTAAGAGTTGGAACGGTCCTGAATCTTGAGCAAGCAGTCGCCGCTTTCGATTCGGCTGCCTTCACGAACATAGACTTCCCCAACGATACCATCGATTGGCGATGTAATCGTCGTTTCCATCTTCATGGCTTCGGTTACGATGAGCGGTTCGCCCTTCAAGACGCTTTGACCTGTCTTAACGATAACCTTAACAACGGAACCGGACAAGGTTGCACCAACTTCACCAGGTTGAGTTTTGTCAACTTTATGACGAACAACACCAGTAGTTTTAACATGTTTGTCACGAATCTTAATATCACGAGGCTGACCATTGAATTCAAAGCTTACAATACGATTACCGTCTTCATCCACTTCGCTGACATGAATCAATTTGATAATGAGCATTTTACCTTTTTCAATGGTTACGTGAATGGATTCACCACGGCGCATGCCGAAGAAGAAGGTTGGTGTATCCAATACGGAAATATCGTCATAATCGCTGTTGAATTCAACATAATCGCTGTAAACTTTAGGATACAAGCAGTATGCGATTACGTCTTCATCAGTTGCCGGCGAACCTAAATCAACCAAGTGTTTACGTACATCTTCAAAATCAACCGGTTCTAAGTAAGCGCCCGGACGACCTTTAAGTTGCTGTTTGCCCTTCAAAATAATCTTCTGTAATTTCTTAGGGAAACCTTGGTATGGTACGCCTAAATAACCTTGGAAGAATTCAACTACGGATTGAGGGAAATCAAGAGTTTCGCCTTTATCGTAGATGTCTTGTTCCGTAAGATCATTTTGAACCATGAATAAAGTCATATCACCAACTACTTTAGAGGATGGCGTTACTTTGATGATATCGCCAAACATCATGCTTACCTGATGATATACTTTTTTAACTTCATCCCAACGTTCACCGAGACCTACACTCTTAGCCTGTTGCTGCAAGTTGGAGAACTGGCCGCCTGGCATTTCATGCTGGTACACTTCAGTGCTTGGATATGGATTTGTTTTATCAACGCCTTTGTAGTATGGACGAATGGATGCAAAGTAATGAGACATCTGTTCCATATAATCCGCATTCATTTCAGGCTGACGGTCATGACCGGACAAACCATAATACAAGGAGTTCATACTTGGCTGGCTGGTGCCGTTGGCAAATGCCGAGTATGCTACGTCAACTACGTCAACGCCCGCATCAATAGCACGGCCATAGGTATAAATCGCATTGCCTGCCCCTTCATGAGTATGTAAGTGGATTGGCAAATCAACAGCATCTTTCAATGCAGATACCAAGTTGTAAGCGGCTTGCGGTTTCAAAAGACCGGCCATATCTTTGATGGCGATAATGTTGGCACCGGCTTTTGCTACTTCTTTAGCCATGCTTACATAGTAATCTAAGTTGTATTTTGTACGGCTTGCATCGAGAATATCGCCGGTGTAGCACAAGGATACTTCGGCAATCTTATTCTGATTACGAACTTCGTCGATAGCTACATGCATATTATCGAGGCTGTTCAAGCTGTCGAATACGCGGAATACATCGACACCGTTATCGGCTGCCAATTTAATGAATTGACGTACTACATTATCAGGATAGCTGGTATAGCCTACCGCATTGGCACCGCGAAGTAACATCTGTAACAATACATTCGGAACTTGTTTGCGGAACATGCGTAAGCGTTCCCATGGATCTTCATGCAAGAAACGATAGGCTACGTCGAAGGTAGCGCCGCCCCAGCATTCCAAGGAGAACAAGTTGGATACACCGCGGGCCGCTTCGCCGGCTACACGCGCCATATCAACGGTACGTAAGCGAGTGGCAAACAAGGACTGATGCGCATCACGCCAAGTTGTATCGGTGAAGAATACCTGTTTTTGTTCACTTAACCATTTGGAGAAACCTTCAGGTCCCAATTCGTCAAATTTCTGTTTGGTACCTGCCGGTGGTTGACCCGGAAGCAAAGCCGGCATCTGAATCGGTTCAAAATCAGGTACTTCCTGATGGCCAAGGCCCTGGTAACCGTTAACAGTTACATCGGCGATGTAACGCAACATCTTAGTACCACGGTCACGAACTTGTTTGAAAATAAACAATTCAGGATGTTCGTCAATGAAGTTAACATTGCAAGTACCGGACATGAATTCAGGACTTTCCAATACATTGATTAAGAAGTGAATGTTCGTTTTGACACCACGAATACGGAATTCGCGCAAACAACGAAGCATTTTCATAATGGATTCTTCAGGAGTTAGAGCCCAGGAAGAAGCTTTTACCAATAAAGAATCATAGTATGGCGTAATTACGGAGCCGGTGAAAGCGTTACCGCCGTCGAGACGAATACCGAAACCGCCACTGGAACGATAGGCTACCAATTTACCGGTATCAGGCATGAAGTTATTGCTTGGATCTTCAGTGGTGATACGACACTGAATAGCTTGACCGTTACATTCAATATCTTCCTGTGCAGGGATGCCTACTTCTTTATCGAATAAAGAATAGCCTTCCGCTACACGAATTTGAGTTTTTACAATATCAATACCGGTGATTAATTCAGTAATAGTATGTTCTACCTGAATACGAGGGTTTACTTCGATGAAGTAGAAATTGCCGTCATTGGTAACTAGGAATTCGACGGTACCGGCACCCACGTATTTAACGTTTTTCATAATTTGAACGGCTGCATCACAGATACGTTGACGTGTTTCCATAGGCAATGCGAAAGCAGGTGCCATTTCAACAACTTTCTGGTGACGACGCTGTACGGAGCAGTCACGTTCATATAAATGAACTACATTGCCATGAGCATCGCCCATGATCTGTACTTCAATATGTTTAGGTTCAACGATTAATTTTTCAACATATACATCATCATCGCCAAAGGCCATTTTCGCTTCGGATTTGGCGCGATCATAGGCTTCACGAAGTTCACCCATAGATTCAACGGCACGCATACCGCGACCGCCGCCGCCGTTAACGGCTTTAATCATCAATGGGAAACCGTGAGTTTTGGCAAACTCTTCAAGTTCTTCAAAATTGTTAAGAGGTCCGTCACTCCCCGGAATCATAGGAATGCCGGCTAATTTAGCCTGAATACGGGCGTTTACCTTGTCCCCGAACATTTCCAAATGTTCCAGACGAGGTCCGATGAATGTGATACCTTCTTCTTCGCATCGTTTGGCAAAACGGGCATTCTCTGCCAAGAAGCCGTAGCCCGGATGGATGGCATCTACATCATGTTCATGAGCGATACGAATGATATCTTCGATATCCAAATACGCATCGACCGGTTTTTTACCGCGTCCTACTAAGTACGCTTCATCCGCTTGATTACGATGTAAAGAAAGCGAATCTTCTTTTGAGTAAATTGCTATTGTGCGAATTCCCATTTCGTTACACGCACGGAAAACACGGATAGCAATCTCACCTCGGTTGGCAACCAACACAGATTTAATTTCTTTCATGAGACTTCCTCCTCAACTTGTTACCTCTCTACATTGTAGGAGCATTCCCAAAGGAATACAACCTTTATTCACCATGTATACACAATACATACATGAGATAACCATAATTAGTATGTCACTAAAAGCCCGATAAAATATAACGCTTCCAGCCACATAACTACGCCCATAAGACGTTTAAACCAAAAAATACCTGTCCGATAATTTGGCTGTGTCACCAATTTAGCCAGTCGTTCCAAACGATTGGTGAGCCAAAATACAGGAATTAAATAGCCTATAATAAATGAAATAATCATCACCGATGCCAATTTCCAGCCCGCTACGGCAATCGTAGCCACGAGCCAGATGTAAATCGGCAAACGATCATAACGCCACGAGAGGCCAACCAACAGACCCTGTTTTACAATAGCCAGAGTACGGCCTATCGGCGTGCGGGCTCTTTCAATGCGTCGTTCATCGCGCCCTTTAAGCGGCGCCGGATGAATAAAGGCAATCCACTCAAACGCTTGCAGCGACATGGCTACGAGCAAGACGCCCCAAATCACATAGGAGCTGCCGCCAATACTGGTAGGGCCTAAAATGCGCGAACCGATGACACCGACCACAATGATGGATGCGGTCATGCCAATGGCAAAATAAATACGCTTATATATATGTCCCGCCAAGCGCGGCAAAATCGTGGCCACCGTTTCCGGCACCAGCGACATGCCAAAGCCGGCCAGGAAAATTAACACGATTAACGTGAGCTTACCATAGGAAGTGCCTAGAACGTCCGTGATAAGCATTGTATACTCAGTCAGCATAAATACCTACCTTAAAAACGCCTTCATTAAATTATCCAACGCTTCCTGGTCATCAGCCCCCATGGTTTCGCGCGCCGAATGCATAGCCAGAATCGGTACGCCCACATCCATAGTACGCATAGCCAACATGGCGGACGTAATGGATCCTACCGTAGAACCGCCCGGAATATTCGAGCGATTTACATATATCTGATACGGAATAGAATCGTTTTCACACAAAGCCTTTACCGTGGCAATAGCCCATGCATCACCGGCATAGGATTGACTGGATGCCATTTTTAAAACAACACCCTTATTCAAAATAGGATAATTGGTAATGTCATTTTTTTCAGGATAGTTCGGATGATAACCGTGAGCCACATCGGCGGAAATCATAAAGCCCGCCGCTACATCGGCATAGCATTCCGCTTTCGTATGACCGGTCGCCATATAAATACGCTCTACCAATTGCGATAAAATTGTAGACGCTCCGCCCTGTTTGGTACGACTGCCCACTTCTTCATTGTCGAATAACACAACCATTCGAAGCCCTTCAGCGTCCGTTGCTTTAGCTTCAAAAATGCCTTCCAGGCAAGCTACACAGGACGTAAGATTATCGATGCGTGGCGAGCTGATAAATTCATCATAGCGGCCAAAGGTTGTGCCCCCTTCTACCGGATAAAGCGTCAATTCATAGGACAAAATATCCTCAGCCGGTCGTTTTACAAGCTCGCTTAAAAATTCACGCCACTCACGGTCGGTATCAATCTTATCATTACACATCATGAAAAGCGGCAACATATGCTTTTGCTTATCAAGTGCCACCCCTTCATTAATTTGACGATTCATATGAATAGCCAAATTAGGGATTGTCAAAAGCGGTCTTGCCACATCCACATAGTGAACGTCAGGCCGGAAAGGATCGTCCGTACGTGTCACTACCGCACCGGCCATAGATAAAGGACGATCAAGCCAAGTGTTTAATATCAGCCCCCCGTAAGTCTCCACATTAAGCTCACCATAGCCTTTGGTATCTACCAACGGATTTGGCTTAATACGAATAGCCGGAAAATCCGTATGGGCCGAAGCAATGCGCATAGAATGGCGAAGATTCGATCCGATATGGAAGGCCACCAACGTGGAGTCATAGACCTTTACAAAGTAGTCCCCTTCACCGAGAGCCCAAACGTCTTCAAGGAATAATTCCGTAAAGCCTTTAGCCTTCAGCTCATTGGCACCGGTCTTCACCGTATGATACGGGGAGGTACTATTATCTATAAAATCTAACAATCGTGCTACTGTATCCATAGTACACCTCATTTTGTTTAATTACACTAGATATTATAACACAATTGAGGATAAAACAAAAAAGAGAAAGCCTGCCGCGCAAAGGACAGTGCTTTCTCTTCTTAGGTTGGATATTATTCTATGAAATATATTAAAAATTTATTACCAAAGGCCCAAGACTTTCCACCACATGGAACCGACACCGAGCCAAATAACAAGGTTGACAACAGAAGCAATGAAACCTAAGCGCCACCAAGTATTCTGCGGCACATAGCCCGAGTTAAACAAGATTGGTGAAGGACCGGCTGCATAGTGAGTAAGGGACATACATAAGTTGGAGAAGAATGCGAACGCAAGCATTGCCAAGTACGGAGGTGTGCCGGCGCTGATAGCAACCGCTACAAACACTACATACATAGCCGTAATATGTACGGTAAGACTTGCGAACAAGTAATGGGAATAGGTGTAAATCAAAATCAAAATCAAAATCATGAATGCCATGATCCATTCAATACCGGCTACTTGGTCGCCGACGATTTTGGCAAACCAAGGAATAAAACCTAATTTATTCAATTGAGATGCTAAGGCCATCATAGTGCCCATCCAGATCAAAGTATCCCAGCCGCCTTTTTCTTCCGTTACATCGGACCAGGTTAACACTTTAGTAACGAGGAGAATACTTACGCCCAATAATGCAACAGTAGTTGCGTTAAGGCCGGTAAATTGACCGGTAGCCCACAAAACAAGAGATAAAATAAATACGCCGAGCATTACTTTTTCAGCGAAACTCATAGAGCCGAGTTCTTTTAATTCCTTAGCAATATGAGCTTAAATTTCACGAGTGTCTTTTAATTCCGGCGGATAAATAAAGTATAAAATCAACGGCATAACAATCAAGGCCACTAAGCCCGGAACGATGGCGGCAATAGCCCAGTCGCCCCAAGTAATGGTGTAACCGAAAGAAGCAGCGATTAAAGAAGCAACCAAGGTATTACCGGCCATGGAAGTCATAAACATAGCGGATGTAATGGTATTGCCTTGATAAATTGTTTGAATCAAGTAAGCACCGATTTTACGAGCTGTATCGCCCGGTTCGGAACCGAAAGCCGATGCCAACGATTTAGTAATCGGATAAATAACCCCGCCAGCACGAGCCGTATTGGATGGTGTAGCCGGCGATAAAATTAAATCACTGACAACAAGAGCATACGATAATTTCAAAGAGTTACTGCCTACCGCTGTAATCATAGTGTAAGCAATACGTTTACCCAAGCCGGTTTTGATAAAACCGCGGGAGAATAAGAAAGCAGCTACGATTAACCAAATAGCTGTATTGGCAAAACCGGCTAAGCCTTCGCCAATTTTTAAAGTGTTGGTTACAGCCGAAATGACAATACTGATAATCGATAAGGCCCCGATTGGCAGTGGCTGCAAAATGAATCCTAAAATTGTACCGGCAAAAATAGCAAATAAGTGCCACGCTTGCGGTTTAAGACCTTCCGGTACCGGCATAAACCAGATGATGACACCTACCAAGATGGGAATAATCCATGACATATACTTTTTCACGTAATGTTCCTCCCTTTCCCTTTTAACAACTTTGTTACTTGAATAATATCCTACATATAAAAAACACAGGCTACTCCCTTTTCTATAAAGAAAATAAGCAGCCTGTGTTTAATACCTTATGTAATGCTATTGAGGTAATTCTACAGATTCTAAGTTCGTTTGTTCAATGTCTTCTAACTTGCCGGCATCACAAAGAGCTGCTACGTTTGGATCAATTGGTAAACGACCTAACAATAATAAATTATAACGTTCAAGTACATCATCAATATGACTGTCACCGAAAATCTTGTAATCTTTGCCGTTATCCGGGCAATGGAAATACGAGAAGTTTTCTACAACCCCGATAATCGGAATTTGCATGA
>NZ_SVCB01000014.1 GCF_015058545.1 Veillonella sp. | reverse complement strand
TTATAACCACACCGCCGCAGAGCTACAAAAAGTGGTTCGCGGATGATGCTCATTTTGGCGAATTAATGAATATGGACTTATCTACTTGTGCCATCGCCGTTATGGGTTTTGACCGCGCGACTTTTGATGCGCCGCTGGATGGTACCGGTTTTGTCATTACGCGTAAGACAGATACACCGCTTACGGCATGTACGTATATCACCGCTAAGTGGCCACAGACGACACCGCAGGACAAAGTTGTGTTGCGCGTGTTCATGGGCAAACCGGGGGATAATACGGTGCAAGAACACGATGGTGAGGTCTTAAAAGAGTTGGCTGTTAAAGAAATTCAGCGTATCATGAAGTTTAACGCCAAACCGTTATGGGTTGAATTGACGCGCCTCGACAAGAGTATGCCGCAGTATAAAGTGGGCCATCGCGATTTGGTATCGCGCCTTAAAGACTACGCCGCTAAAGCGTATCCCGGCCTGCATATGATCGGTACGCCGTTTGATGGCGTGGGCATGCCGGATGGTGTGCGTCAGGCCCATGATTTGGTACAACATTTGATGAATGAAGATAAATAAATTCAGTGAATGGTGCTAAATAGCATTTACAGAATGACAATACATAATCTTTAGTAAATGAAGATACATAATTATTTTAAAGGAGGAATTTACAATGAGTGAACAGCATGTGGGACATCCCGGCGCTATGAGTCAGAACGACATGAGTGTTGATGAAAAAGCAGTTTTGACGTATGAAGGTTGGTTCAGTATTCACGCTACGTACAAAATTAATTTTGAAAAATGGCAGTCCTGGGATACGGAACGTCAGATTAAAGCTTTAGCTGAATTCAAAGCGTTTATCGCTGAATTGGAAGCCGGTCATGAAGCGGAAACATCCAGCTATGCATTGTATAATGTAGCGGGCGGCAAAGGGGACATCATGATTTGGTTCTTGCAGCCGACTTTGGAAGAAGTTACGGCGAAAGAAATTACCCTTCGTAAATTGGCTATCGGCGCTGTTTTGGAACCGACTGCTTCCTTCGTATCGGTGATTGAAGTAAGTAACTATATGAAAACCGACATCAATCATCCAAAAGTACAAGCTCGTTTGTATCCGCATATTCCTCGTTTAAAATATATGTGCTTCTATCCAATGAGCAAACGCCGCAACTTGGAAGATAACTGGTACATGACGGATCGTGCGGAACGCGGTCGCATGATGCGTTCTCATGGTCAAATCGGTAAGAAATACGAAGAAACGATTAAAGAATTTACTACCGGCGCCTGTGGCCTCGATGATTGGGAATGGGGCATTACCCTCATGTCCGATGATGCGGTTCAGTTCAAAAAAATCGTTAATGAAATGCGTTTTGATGAAGTAAGTGCCCGTTTCGGTATGTTCGGTCCGTTTACGGTTGGCACTTTGCTTGATGAAGACCGTTTGGATACTTTATTTGCTTAAAAACACGAATAAACTATTGACTCACGATGGGTATAGGGGCTGGAGAATTACAAGATTTTTCATGACAAGTGTTAATGGAGATTTCAAGTAAGGAGCAATAGTGTATGGGCTTTTTTAAAAAGTATAGATCGAGCATCAGCCTTATCATCTTAGGTGGTCTAGTATTCCTCTTTACCATCAAGTTTGATTCGGTGCTGACGTCGTTTAAAATTGGGTTGGACGCGGTAATGCCATTGGTATGGGGGATTCTTATCGCCTTTGTACTCAACATCATTGTAAAGCGCTTTGAGAAAATTTATTTCCCGTCCGCTACGAGTGGTTGGCAACATGCTACCAGGCGACCGGTCTGCATTGTATTAGCTATTTTAACCATATTATTGGCAATTTTTCTCGTCGGTTATATGGCTATTCCGCAACTCGTTCATTCCTTGGGGATTATCGTACAGGCCTTGCCGGATTTGTATCAGCAATCCTCTGAGTGGGTGAAACGTTTTATTGAAAACACACCTTATATTTCGTCATCCGGTGTGATGGATTCTATTTCATCGGATAAAACGGTAGAACAATTGCGTCAAATCGGCGCCGATAGCGGTCGCTATATTGTGAAAACAATGAGCGATACCTTTGAAATGGTATTTAATTTTGTTATCGGCTTAATTTTTGCCATTTATGTATTACTCGACAAAGAAGTACTTCGCCGTCAGTTGGGGCGTTTGGCTCGTGCTTATGGCGAAGATCATCACATTAAGGGCTTGGTCCATGTATGGCGCACGGCCAGTCAGGTTTTCAGCAGCTTTTTCATCGGCCAGTTCCTGGATGCGTTAATTTTAGGTATTATGGTAGGGGCCGGCCTTGCCGTATTATCCGTACCGTATGCCATGACTATCGGCTGTGTAATCGGTCTGACTGCTTTAGTACCGCTCTTGGGGGCGTACATCGGCGGCTTCATGGGGCTCGTAATGCTTTTATCGGTCAGCACCATGGACGCGTTAATTTTTATTATCGTCCTCGTTGTAATGCAACAAATCGAAGGGAACGTTATTTATCCGCGCATCGTGGGTAGTTCCGTCGGTTTACCGGGAATTTGGGTATTCGCGGCTATCACCATTGGCGGTACTTTGTACGGCGTACCGGGGATTCTTCTGAGTGTGCCGTTGGCAGCCACTGTTTATAAACTTCTAAAAGAAGATGTGGATAAACGATTGGCACATAAACTGTTTTCTTTTAAAGCGACAGTTCGCAAGGTGGAAATTGAAGATGAAGCAGAGCGTAAAGCGGAGCTTAGTGAGTCAATCGATGTTGCCAAAGGGAATGAAGCTAAGGTTGTGGTGACGGTTAAATCTGAAACCGAGTCCTCGGCTAAGGGGGAACAAAAGTAGATTTTTATTGAGTGTTCCCGTTCAATCATGATATACTTAGAGAATAAGTGTAGTAAAAAGAACATTAGATGTTAGTGCTTTTGTCTGAATCGTTAAATTCGGATATTTAAATCTTAATGTGCTATGATGCTGTTTTTAAAATGACGAATAGCATGTTTTAGGAGGTTATTGTATGAAAAAGAAGTCTTTTGCCGGTTTAATGGCCGGTGTGTTGGCTGTAAGTGCCGTTGCGGTAACTATGCCTCAAACAGTAGCAGCTGCAGATGTTAACCCATCCATTCGTATGGAAGGTTCGGTACAGTCCATGGTATTATCCATGCGCCAGGTAGCCGGTGTTTTCTTGGCTAAATATCCGAATTCCGCTGTTCATTCCATTACGTTAAAACCGGACCGCGGTCGTTTCTATTATGAAGTTACCGGTTATACGTTAAAAAATACGTACACCATTCAGGTTGACGTAATTACGGGCAACGTGATTAAAGAAAAATCCGACAAGAAGGAAAAAGACATTCCAAACAAAGTATTCAATCCTAACAATGTGATTGATCCTAAGAAGGCTGAATCCATTGCGGTTGCAAACATCGGTGGCGACGCTATCAGCAAAGGTTGGAAATTGGAAGCCGATAATGGCAAAGTTCAATACGAAGTAACCATTTATCACAATGATGAAACAGACGGCTTAGTTCAGCAGGGCGTTATTATGGATGCTGTAACCGGTGATGTTATTACCAGAACATTACCTGAAAAAGTTGTAATCCCTGACGAAGAAGATGACGGTTTCATCTTGTGGGGTGAATAACAGCGAATAAGCTACAAAATGCACATTGTAAAATGTGCATTTTTTTCTTTAACTTAGGAGGTCCGCGTGATAGTCAAAACCGCTCGTGAAGAGTTAATCAGGTTTAAGGGAAAGGCTATAGGATTAGGGGTATTCAGTTTACTCGGCACCTTGGGCATTGTCGGTCAGGCATGGTTCTTTGCGGTGCTGATTGAAAAAACATTTTTTGAAGGTTTGCCGTTGGACGCAGTATGGTCTACGGTGACTTGGCTTATTGCCTCCGTCGTGCTTCGCATGGTGGCAACCTATTGCCAGGAGCAGACGGCGGGGCGTTTGGCGGAGCTTGCAAAGCAGGATTTACGCCATAAAATTTGGCATCATTTATTGCGTTTAGGCCCCTTTACGGGGGAACGGCATGGTGATGTGGTCCATTTGATGACGGACGGTTTGGAAAGCGTGGAGGCGTACATCGCCCGTTATGTGCCGCAGATGCTGTACGCTATGATGATTCCGCTCATTATGGCCATTGCCATCATCGATGCGGCGCCGTGGGTAGCCATTATTTTGCTTATTACTTTCCCGCTCATTCCGTTTTTTATGATTTTAATCGGCAAAAAAGCGGAAGCCATGAACAAAGAGCAGTGGGAGCGCATGAGCTTTTTGAGCGGCCACTTTTTGGATGTACTCCAAGGCATAGTGACGCTAAAATTATTCGGCCGTTCCGAAGAGCAGGTGGACGTTATTGCTCGTTTGTCGGCAGAATTTAGAGATTCTACCTTGCGGGTATTACGCGTGGCGTTTTTGTCCGCCTTAGTGCTGGAATTAGTGAGCACCATCAGTACGGCTTTAATCGCTGTGTACATGGGGATGGCTCTTCTTTACGGTCATGAAACGTTCTTACCGGCTTTCTTCGTATTGCTCTTGGCACCGGAATTTTATGCATCTCTTCGTCAGTTGGGCGCGGCGTTCCACACCGGTATGGCAGGGCAGGTGAGTTTAGCTAAAATCGATGACTTTTTGGCGCTCCCTATTGAAGAACCAAAGTCCGGTTCGGTAAAAACGGCGGAACTTAATACGGTTGAGTTTAAAGACGTGTCCTATGCGTATGGAGCAGGGCATACAGAAGTTGGAGACAATAAGGCAGCAGATTCATCTGAAAAAGCGGCTAAGCCGTATGCGGTTGAAAATATCGCCTTTACCTTGCACCGCGGCGAGAAAGCCATGCTCGTCGGTGGCAGTGGTGCCGGTAAAAGTACGCTTGCTCATTTACTCTTGCGCCTCATGCAACCGACTAAAGGTCAAATCCTTGTTGACGGCGTGAACTTGCTTCACATGGATGCGGATTTTTGGCGCGACCAAGTTACTTTTGTGCCGCAACAACCGCATTTATTCCGCGGAACTTTGCGAGAAAATATTACCTTCGGGCAAGCCGTGGCGGATGATGTTTTATGGGCCGCGGTGCGTGATGCGGAAGCGGAAGCTTTCGTAAATTCCTTGCCGCAAGGGCTCGACACCATCCTTGGCGAAGGCGGTCTTGGATTATCCGGCGGGCAACGCCAGCGAATTGCCATTGCTCGTGCGTTTATTAAACAATCGCCGATTATCGTGCTTGACGAAGTGACGGCTCATCTTGATGTGGCGACGGAACAGAGTTTGGCAAAAGCTTTAGAGCGATTGATGGCGAATAAGATTGTGCTTCTCATTGGACATCGCTTGCAGACCATGCGGTGGGCCGATACTTTGTTGGTATTAAAACAGGGGCATATCGTTGAACACGGTTCCTTTGATGAGTTGTTGGCGGCTGATGGCTATTTCAGTGAACTCGTGAAAGCGGGCCTTGGTGGCGATGTGAATACTGATAGTGATGCAAAACTTCATGCCGATACATCAATCAGCATGACCGCCGTATCGGCTGCATCGACGTCCGCCTCAGCGTTGGCAACCTCGTCAGCAGGTACTGTGACTGATACTACGGTTGATTCTACTATCGAACAGGGCGTGCATCCGATTATAGCCACCCATGCTACGGCAGGGGCAACGAATATAGTAACCGGCGCGGGCGTTTCGGCAGACGAAAAAAATATTTCTCCTTGGGATTCCTTGCGGCGTCTTTTTGCCGTGTTGGGACCGGCCCGTAATTCGTTGTGGCTCAGTTTATTATTCTCCTTCTTAACCGTGTTCATGAACGTAGGCCTTTTGACAACATCCGCTTGGCTCATTACGTCGGCGGCCTTACGACCTGAATTGGCTGCTTTAAGCCTCTCTATTGTAGGGGTTCGCTTCTTCGGTATCAGCCGTGCCGTATGTCGCTATATTGAGCGCTATGTGTCGCATCATATGGCCTTCCAAGGGCTTTACGGCTTGCGTGTATGGTTTTATAAAAAGCTCGAACCTTTGATGCCGGCAGCGCTGCATCGACTCGGTTCGGGGGATATTTTAGGGCGCATCATGGCGGACATCGAGACGCTCCAATTTTTCTATTTGCGTGTTATTATTCCGCCTGCGGGGGCTGTCTTATTAACCGTTATTGGCTTTTACTTCTTGGCGCAATTCAGCTATCAGCTGGTGTGGTTATTGGCGATTGTCTTTATCTTGGGGGCTGTAGTGATTCCATTTATTGTGTATCGTCATAATGCGCTCGCTACCGATGCGGCTCTTATGTATCGCAGCGGCATTAAGGACACGGTGGTGGAAAGCCTGGCCGGTATTATGGATATCATAACGTATAAGCAGGAACCACGTGTAACTGCTTTGGTAGACCGCCAGTTTGCCGATTTAACGACAGCGCAACATAAAGTGCATCGCGGTACCAACCTCGGGGATACTTTATTCTTGGGACTCACCCAGTTCACTATGGTATTAGGGGCGCTTATCATGATTCCGATTGCTAACGGCAGTCAGCAGGAAGGGATTTTTATCGCCGTAGTGGCTATTGCCTTGCAGTCCTATTTTGAAGCCTTGGCACCGCTTACTATTGCCTGGTATCACGGTCGTGAAAGCTTAGCCGCCATGAAGCGCTTGGTGCAATTGGCGGAACAGGCGCCGGCCGTTAAAGAAGTGACTTCGCCGGCTGAAAATATGGCGTCACAGGCTGAAGCAGTGACTTCGCAGATTGAAAACGCAACTTCGCAGATTAAAAAATCAATTTCGTCGGCTGAAAACATGACTGTTTTAGAACCGCAATCACTAGGTATTACTTTTGACAAGGTAAGTTTCCGTTATGACGGGGACGATCCCTATGTGTATCAGAATTTATCGCTCAGCATTAAGCCCGGCGAAAAGGTGGCCGTTGTAGGCCCGAGCGGCTCCGGCAAAACGACACTCCTTACCATGTTGGAGCGTTTTTACGATTACGAAGGTCATATCTACTTGGGAGACCAAGATTTGCGTACCATGAGCTTGGCAGGGGCACGCAATTACTATGGTGCCTTAACGCAGGATACGTATTTATTCCATGCGTCGGTAGAAGATAATATTCGTTTGGCTAAACCGCGCGCAACGGCTGAGGAAATGGCCAAAGCTATTGAGTTCGCTGCTTTGACCGATTGGGTTAATACTTTGCCAAACGGTCTTAAGACGATTATCGGCAGTGGCGGCAGCGGTGTGAGCGGCGGGCAGCGTCAGCGTATTGCGCTCGCTCGTTTGTGGCTCCGCAACAGTCCGATTTTATTGCTTGACGAACCGCTCGAAGGCCTCGATCAATTGGTTCGCCAGGATATACAGAATTCCTTATACACCTTGATGAAGGGTAAAACGGTTATCTATATTACTCATCATTTGGGAGGTTTGGAAAAGATGGACCGCATTCTGTTCTTGGAAAACGGTCAGGTTGTAGAAGACGGCGCCTATGAGTCCTTGATGGCTAAACGCGGTGCTTTTTACGCCTATCGCAAGCTATCCATGGAAACGGTATAGGCCGAGTAAGAGACTCTTAACTGAATAAAAAGTAACCGAGCGCTTTAGGCGAACGGTTGGCTGTACAGAAAGCTATGCGCTGAAGTTTGGGCGCATAGCTTTTTGCTATATGTGAACGATGGAGTGGGACAAGGCATAGTAGCTGTATTTTTTCACAATTTTGAAAACTGTCGATATGCTATGTAGTTTTAAAATCGGGTGGGGTATGTTATAATATGGACTGAAAACGTGCTAAATCCATAGGAGGCGTTATGAACAGTCTAGTCACGCGATTATTGGAATTGGCAGAATCGATGACAAAAGGAACACGCAAGAAAATCGCAGAGAAACCGGTCACGCCTGAGCAACAAATTGAGGCCGAACCTTGCGAAGCGAGCGAAACCGATTTATACGATCATCGTATTATCAGTGTTGAGGAAGATGCGATTAACCGCATTTTGAAAGCTCAATTGCGAAATCACTGGTTATTTTATTCTGTTACCTTTGAGTTTGAAAATAACAATAAGGTCTACATGGGGATTATTACGACCCTCGGGACCGTTATTAATATAGAATTTACCATCGAAGATTTTTGGTTTGATGACTATGCTTCGAGTTTTTCCATAAAATTGAATATGTCTGACGTCGATATGGGCGGCTTCATTATGAATACGATTGTTCATTTATTGGGCAATTGGAGCCTCAGCCTGTTGGGCACCTTCTTTAACCCCTTTGAAATTATCGGTGACGGGTCTACGGTGCGTTTTGAAAAAAAGGGCATCATCCGTTTTGATTTGTCCCCGGACAGTCCGATTCGCCGTTTAATTTCTTGGCCGAACCGCTGCAGTAATGCTAAAGGACCGGTTATCTTAATCAATGCCCGCTCGGAACAGTCTGTACTTCGTTTGGAATACTATGCCTTCCGCGATGAGGTGGAGACCTATAATATTCCGGAAGTGCCCGTGAAAACCAGCTGGGTTCGTTCCATTGACTTGGCGGCGGCCTTATTATTGCCGATTGGTGTGTGGATTAGTTTTATCATCCTTCATCACTATTTGCCGGCGGAGACGATTGAATTCTCTTTTTCCACATATTTCCTCATTTCCCTGGGGATTTTGTGCATCAGTTTTATCGTCATGAACATTCCGCGCTATATTTACATGTATTTTGATTCTCGTAAAAAATGGCAAAGTGTCTTTGTTCATAATAATATTAAGATTCAAATGCGTAAATTGCAGCGCCGTATTCAGATTCAACAGGTGGCGCTCAAGGGGAACGGGAAGGAAACTGATGCGGAAAGCCAGGCGAATATTCGCGACTTACTCTTGCAGATTCGTGATAAACGCTTTTTGGCACAGCGCCTTAAAATTGCCGACGAAGACCGCGACCGTAAACAGAAAATTAAGTTTATTATTGCATACATTGTATGTACCTTGTTGGAATGGATTTTGTTGATTCACTAAAATTTATAACACCTCCTTGTCGATACATTTTAAATTGAATGTATTTCGATAAGGAGGTGTTTTTATGGAAGAAATTCTGACCGCGACGGCGAATTATGGATTTCCTATGGTGGTTGCAGCGTATTTACTCATACGTCTGGAACACAAGATGGATTCACTGAGTGCGTCGATAAATGAATTGGTTTTTACCTTAAAAACCTATGAACGGAAGTAAAAATACGGTACGAAAGTAAGAAAAAACACGTTGTTGTGCTTGGGCACTTCAACGTGTTTTTTCTTTTAATGTTGAATTATTTACTGTTGGTGTTCGCGATTTAATCTATCAGCCATTCTGGCTCGTTGTGGGCGGGCTACGCGTTTTTGAGGCCAGATGGCCGGTAAGCCGAATTTATTCGGTTTGGCCGAACCGGGAATGACAAGTAAAATTAAATTGACAATCCAAATGAGTACGGCGAAGGCTGCACTGGTTGATTTAATCGGCAGGTACGGGTAGGTGAAAGCGATGAATATACACCATAAAATACCGAAAACGCCATGAAATGAAAAGTCTTGGAAGCGCCTTGCATAGAGTACGAAATAGAAGGACAGAAGGACCGAGTGGCCCAAAAAACTTAATATACGAACGCCCCAATAAGCAATGAGGATGACGACGCTATCCATCATTGTGGCAATCATGGTGTTGAACAGTCCGACTACAATGGTCATGCCGATGAGGCCGATTAAGAATTGCAATCGGTTTAATCGCCCTTGCAGATATAATATTTTTATTTGCTTGACATAACCCCAACGGGTAATGGTAAAGGCAATCAGCCCCATTACAAACGCCTGGCCTATGTTAAATAGAATATCCATAAAATCTTCCTTTACTAGTAATAGAACTTCATTATTATATCATATTTAAATATTTGACGCCATATAGGGCGTTTTTTTAACAAATTGCATAATAATAAGTTAAAAAATATGTAAAGAATGGGAAAAGTTCTTCACCGTAAATAGTAAGGGGAAACGATTAAAATTAAGTTAAAAGGGGATACATAAAAAGACGCAACAGGGAGAAACTGCTGCGCCTTTTAGAGAGAAAGGATTAATGAGATGTATATCCAAGAGGTAATGGTGTGTAGGACATTACCTCTGAGGACATCGTGTTAATAATTTAATACTAAATTTTTAAAAGAATGTTTTAATGGTACATTGCAATATGAAATTGAACACGTTTAAAAAATCAGTAATTTTTTTAAAGAATGATGTATGCCATATTAGCGAATTATGTTACGCAGGCCTTTTACAAGGAAGAGGGCCACTACGATACCGATACCGCTGGTTAAGAAGGAAGCCGGTAAATTACCTACGGCTACCATGAAGCTGTTCAATACGTATGCCCAAGCTACCAAGTAGCCGAGGGCGGTCCAAACGGCACCGACCAGCATGGCGCTCAAAAGACGGGCAAAGGTTGCTTCCCGAGCTTTTAACGGATTAGGACGAAAACCGACAATCATGTAGCCTATAACGAGACCGGAAATGCCCTTGATTACGATGGAGAACAGGGTATAAGCTGAATGGCCCATGACTAAGTCGAATAGCCCGGAGCCGATGGCACCGGCAAGGCCGCCGTAGAGTCCCCCGAAGAGAGCTGAAATAGTAAACAGCGCAGCGGAACCGAGGTGAACCATGCCACCACCGGGTAATGGAATAAGAAACGTGGTAGCTAAAGCACAAATGGCGGATAGCATACCGATATAAATAATATCACGAACTGTTAAATTCACAACAAAGACCTCCTTAGACAGGCGCGAACCTGTCTATTTTTTTATACCAAATTTTAATGACCGTGATTTAATCATCGAAGTTAATTTGGTTAAGTTTTAATTTACGAATTAGTTTATTAGTTTTAATGCTTATTTAATCAATGCTGTCAAACGACCCAAGAGGCGTTCAAACAATAAGCCGTCACGCATGGAACCGATGGTTTCGTGCGTATATTTTACGGCGTCGGTAGTGAAGTTGGCGGCGATTTCGGCGCTCTTTAAAGTGTCATAGCCCTGCATCAAAGCACCGGTTAAGACAGCGGTGAAAATATCGCCCGTGCCATGTGCTTTTACCGGTACGAGGTTGGTGCTTACCAATTGTAACTCGTCGGTTTCGCCGTCATACACAGCTACAATAGCTTCTGTCTGATGAGGTACACCGGACATGATGACATGACGGGGACCCAATTCGTGAAGTTCTTTACAAAGCTGACGAATCTTAGCCTCATCTACTGTTTCCGGTTCATATTTATGACCTAAGAGGAAGCTGGCTTCCGTGTAATTCGGTTTAATAATATCCGCATGGGCAATGAGTTTGCGCATTTCCTGCACCATCGTGTCGTTATAAACGGAGTATAATTTGCCGTCATCCGCCATGGCCGGATCGACGATGATTGGTTTATCTTTGCCAAAACGCTCAATCGCTTCGATTACGATGTGGATTTGTTCCGGGGAAGCGAGGAAACCGCTCTGAATGGCATCAAAGGTGATGCCGTTTTTTTCCCAGCAATCCATGAACGGACGAAGATGTTCGGAGAAGTCGACCATTTCATAGTTTGGGTATTCCAAGTGGTTGCACAGTAAAGCCGTCGGAAACGGTACCGCCTGGGAGCCGAAGGCGCTGAGGAGCGGCATGGCTACCGTAAGGGAACAACGACCAATGGAACTCATATCTTGAATGGAAAGGACTACCGGAACTGGATTCATAAACATACCTCTTTTCTAAAAATAGGCTTACCAAAGGGCAAGCACGGTTGATTTCGTTTGTATGAATAACATTTTAAAAAAATATATGTCATATGTAAATATACAGAATTTATAATTTTGATAGGACAGATGGAAAGATGTATACAGAACACATGTACTAAATTGAGAATTACTGCATCGCAAATGACCACGACTCGTGTATAATATATATATAAAAATTATCAACTAAGGAGTGTGATGATTGGTGGGTACCTATTTATTAAAACGTCTGATCGGGGCCGTGGTTGTTATGTGGGCCATAATTACGATTACCTTTATGCTCATGCATGCCATCCCGGGGGGACCGTTTACGGAAGAAAAGAAATTGCCGCCTCAGATTAAGGCGACCATTGAAGCAACCTATCATTTGAATGATCCGGTTTGGGTTCAGTACACAGATTATATGAAGCATGTAGTGCAATTTGATTTGGGACCGTCCTATAAGTACTTGGGCCGTTCCGTCAATGATATTATCGGCGAATCTTTCCCAGTATCGGCACAGCTTGGCCTTGGCGCTTTGGTGTTTGCCGTCATCGGCGGCGTGGCGGCCGGTATCGGCAGTGCGTTGAAGCCAAACACCTGGCTGGACTATATCATAACCTTCGGGTCTACCTTGGGGATTTCCGTGCCTACCTTTATCATCGGGGCACTTCTGGTATATTGGTTGGGCTTTGTGTGGCCCATATTCCCGGTGGCTCTCTGGAAAGGGCCGGCCTATATGGTGTTGCCGATTTTGACCTTGGGGGCACAGCCTATGGCGTTCATTGCCCGCCTTACCCGCTCCACTATGCTCGACGTGATGCAGCAGGAGTATATCAAAACGGCTAGGGCCAAAGGCCTATCCAATTGGGATGTTATTATGAAACATGCTTTGGGCAATGCCATTTTACCGGTATTGACCTATTTGGGACCGCTGGCGGCGGCCCTCCTTACGGGTAGTTTTATCGTGGAAACGATTTTTGCCATTCCGGGGCTGGGTAAATATTTCGTAACATCCATTTATAATCGTGACTACACGGTTATTTTAGGGGTTACCATTTTCTACAGTGCTCTCGTAGTAGGTTTTAACCTATTGGTGGATTTATTGTATCCATTCGTAGATCCGCGCGTTACCATGGAAGAGGAGGATGCGTCATGAAGTTAACCGACGATTTCTTGCCGTTGCGTGCTCAAGGCACCGTTGCCGATATGACCGCCGAAGTGGTGTATCGTCCGCGTCCTAATGCGTGGCATCATTTAAAAGAAAATAAACTGGCGCTCTTTGGGCTTTTTATCATCATTTGTATGCTTTTATTGGCCATTGTAGGGCCATGGTTATCGCCGTATACCTATGCGGATCAGAATTTGGCGGAAGCCAATCAGGCACCGTCCGCGGCGCACTGGTTCGGCACTGATACGCTGGGCCGTGATTTATACGTGCGCGTTGTGTATGGTGCCCGTATTTCCTTGGCGGTAGGCTTTGTGGCAGCTGCCATTAACCTCGTTATCGGCGTAATTTACGGTGGCGTAGCGGGCTTCTTCGGTGGCAAAGTAGACAGACTCATGATGAGTTTTGTAGATATTTTGTACGGCATTCCGCTGTTATTATATGTAATTTTGCTCATGGTGGTCTTATCGCCGGGCTTAACGTCTATATTTATTGCCCTCGGTATCGCCTATTGGCTCACCATGGCGCGTATTGTGCGCAGTCGCATTGTGACGCTGAAGAATGAAGAATATGTGCTGGCCGCGCGCTCTATGGGCGTACCGGCGTCGCGTATTTTATTCCGCCACATGTTGCCGAACTGTGTGGGGCCTATCATCATTACCATGACCTTGGCCATTCCGGAGGCAATTTTTACGGAAGCCTTTTTGAGCTTTATCGGTCTCGGCGTCAGCGCCCCTATGGCGAGCTGGGGCGTCTTGGCGGCGGAAGGGATTAACTCCATTCGCTCCTATCCATTCCAGTTGGTGGCACCGGCCTTGGCCATTGCCATTACCATGCTGGGCTTTACATTCTTTGGGGACGGCCTTCGTAATGCCTTGGATCCGAAAGGAGAGGTGAAACGATGAGTTTAGTGACTATGGAAAATTTACGCGTAACCTTTCATACCTTTGCCGGTGATGTAGCGGTTGTACGCGATGTATCGCTTAATTTAGAGGCTGGGGAAGTGCTGGGCATCGTAGGTGAATCGGGTTGCGGTAAGTCCGTTACGGTGCAGGCTTTAATGGGCTTATTGCCGCGGGACATTACTACGGTGAAGGCTGAGGCTCTTCAAGTGGCCGATACGGATTGTAAAAATTTCGGCGAAGCGTCATGGCGCCATTTGCGCGGTTCTTCCGTGGCTATGGTGTTTCAAGATCCTATGACGGCGCTGAATCCTATTTTGTCTGTCGGCACACAGCTGATTGAATCTATTAAGTTACGGGCCAAACGAAGCGGTGAATCGTTGGGCGATGTGAAGGCGGAAGCGGCCGCTTTACTTCAAAAAGTGGGCATCTCCGATCCGGACCGCCGCTTAGTGCAGTATCCCCATGAACTTAGCGGCGGTATGCGGCAACGCGTGGTCATTGCCCTGGCCTTAGCGGGCAAACCACGCTTATTATTGGCAGACGAACCGACGACGGCTCTCGATGTGACGACGGAAGCACAAATTTTATTACTTTTAAAAGAATTGATAAAAACGGAACATATGGGGCTCATTATTATTTCTCATAATTTGCGGGTCATCGCTCAAATGTGTGACCGCATGGCCGTTATGTATGCGGGTCAGATTGTGGAAGAAGGTACAGTGGAAGCATTATTGGGCAACCCGCGCCATCCATATTTACAGGGACTCTTGCAATCATTGCCGACTACGGCGACTACTAAATTGCAGGCTATCGGCGGTCAACCGCCGGATTTATACAGTTTGCCGATGGGGTGTTCCTTCCATCCTCGTTGTCCTAAAGCCATGCGCATTTGTGCTCGTGAAATGCCGCAATTGGAAAATAATTTACGCTGTTGGCTGGCAAAAGCTAAAATTACGCCGTGTGCTACAGTGTCAGGCGAATTAATGGATAAATGCGATGCGTACTGTAATCGCTTAGCCGCGGAGAATGATGCGAAAGCGCAATCAGTTGAGGGGCAACCGGCACCGGCAACAGAGCGCTTAGGGCATACAAATAAAACCAACGCAGAAGGGACGGTGAAATCATGAATATTTGGGAAACCAATGATTTAACGAAGCATTTTACCGTTCGACGCGGTTTTTTAAAACAAAATAGTCAATTGGTGCGCGCTTTGGAAGGGGTGTCGCTGTCACAGGCTGAAGGCGAAACATTAGGCCTCGTCGGTGAATCCGGCTGTGGTAAGTCCACGTTTGGACGAACCCTTATGGGCCTCTATCCGAAAACGTCGGGCCGCATTGTGGTGGCGGGCCGTGAAATTGAAGGCCCTGCCGATCAAGCGCATGTGTTGCAACATATTCAAATGGTGTTCCAAGATCCCTATGCGTCCTTGAATCCGCGTATGACGGTGCGGCAAAGCCTCTTGGAGCCTTTGACGGTGCGGACCACCGGCCATGTGTCGCTCAGTGAAGCCGATAAATTGGCAAAAGTGGACGCCGTCTTGGAACAGGTGGGACTCACTAAAGCGCAGGGCGAACGGTATCCGCACGAATTCAGCGGCGGCCAGCGTCAGCGTATCGGCATCGGCCGGGCTCTTATCAGCGAGCCGCAATGTATAATTTGTGATGAACCGATTTCCGCTTTGGACGTGTCCATTCAGGTGCAAATTGTATCGCTTTTGGAACGCTTGCAGGCGGAGCGCCGCATCAGTTATGTATTCATTTCCCATGATTTGAACATGGTTCGTTATATCAGTCAGCGTATTGCGGTCATGTATTTAGGCGGCGTGGTGGAAGAAGGGCCGACGAAGGCCGTTTATGAAAACCCGCTTCATCCGTATACACAGGCTTTGATTCAGTTAAATGCGCCGTTGGCACCGCATATGAGTATCGGACCGGTGCTGGCCGGTGAAGTACCGAGTCCATTGGCCCATATTACAGGCTGTCCGTTTGCATCGCGTTGCCCGGAAGTGACGAGTCAATGCAAGGAAGCCAAACCGCCGCTCGTTAAGCGTGAAGGGCGCAAGGTAGCCTGTTGGCGGCGTTAGGAGGTTTTTAGTATGGAAAAAATTCTTGCCGGCAAAGGGCTTGGCATAGAGTTGGATGAATTAATTCAGGACATGGCGCCGGATGGGGAGATTTCCTATTTGGTGGCCCGTCTTGATGATGAAAAAGATATGGCGGAAATTGCCGGGCGCGGTCTTACGACGGTTCATGCCAGCGCCAGTATGATTAAAGTGCTTATTATGGCCGCGTTGTTTAAAAAAGTGGCGGACGGCGATTTAGCGTTAGATATGACGATGAGCCTTAAAGAATCGCCCCGCGTTTTAGGGGGCGGGGCCTTGCAGGAACTGGATGTAAACCATCGTTTTTCCTATTTGGAACTGTGCCGACTCATGATGGTCCTCAGTGATAATTGGGCCACCAATTTGTTGATAAAAAGGCTCGGCATGGCGACGGTTAACGAATTCGCCCAGGCTATAGGCCTTCGTAATACGCGCCTTAATCGCTATATGATGGACAGTAAGGCACGAGCGGCGGGGCGTGAAAACGTCATGACCGTCTTGGATCTCATGACTTTATATGAGTATATTTATGTTCAGCGTGAATCGGGACCTTTAGGTCACGAAATGTGGCAACTCTTGGGCCGTCAGCAGTTTCGCGATAAATTACCGTTTTACTGGGGGGAAGACGTGGTGTTTCACCATAAAACGGGGGTTCTCGACGATGTGGAACATGATGGCGGTTTGTTGCCCCTCGTTAAAGGCACCTTCGGTATCATTGTGTTTATTTCCAAGGTACCCAACACGGAAGGCATACTTTTGGGGGCACGAATGGGCCGCTGTATTAAAGAGTTTTTAGAAAATAAATTGCCTTAACCGGCACATAAGGAGTCGCGTATGAAACGATATGTGATGTACAGTGTATTGCTTATATTAATAACTGGTCTCTTCCTCATGGCGGGGTGCAGTCGCAGC
>NZ_SVCB01000149.1 GCF_015058545.1 Veillonella sp. | reverse complement strand
TGGATGAAAAATTAAAAGAGGTTATGCAATATAATCCGAATATAGACAGTATAGTAACGATTGATAAAAAAGGCCGCGACAACAGCATTAGTGCTCTAAGACGGATAGCTCATGAATTACGCGAAAAAGAAGGTCGTCCGGATGTGGTAATCAATATTCATCCCAACGAACGAACCAGCTTTTTTGCATGGGCTTTACACGGCAAAATTACGGTGGGCATGAGCCATTTTCTGTTCCGTCCGTTTATGACGAAGTATACGCGCCTTGATCGTAAAACACGTCATGCTGCGGATATGTACATTAATGTGTTGGAACAGTTGGGCGTAAAGGATACGTCCAATAAAGGCCTTGAAATATATACCTGTCCCGAATGGGAGACAAAGGTAACTGAGTTTTATGAATCCCATGGCGTCAGTGATGTGGATACGGTTATCGGCTTTAATGTAGGCAGTGCCGTTCCCGAAAAACGTTGGCCGAAAGAACGATTTGCGGCGGTGGCTGATTATTTTGCCGACCACGGCTATAAGATTGTATTTTTCGGTGGGCCTATGGATGAAGACATGGTGGCCGATGTAGTAGCACACATGAAACATACGCCGATTGTGGCGACGGGCAAATTCAGTTTAGGTGAATTGGCGGCCGCCATTCATCGTTGCAGTTTATTTATAACCAATGATTCCGGACCGATGCATGTGGCGGTGAGCCAGCATGTGCCGCTCGTAGCCTTATATGGTCCGTCTAATCCTAAATTTTACGGCCCATACACTCAGAACTGCGTAGTCTTGGAATCAATGGAAGAGTATGAAGTAGGCAAAAGCATGAAACAGATCATTAAGGAAGGCAATTACAAAGGCGTATCTGTTATATCTACCGAAGCCGTTATTGCGGCGGCTCAATCGCTTCTTGTCGAACCGGGAAGCGAGGAACCCTGATGACCTATATAATATTTGATTTGGAATGGAATCAGCCCTTTGCCAATGACATTAGCTTTATGAAGCGCACCGGTTTACCCGTATCGGGGGAAATTATTCAAATCGGCGCTATTAAGCTTGATGAAAACTTAGAGTTGGTTGATACCTTCAATACTTTTGTAAAACCACAGTATTTAACGCGCATGCATAAACATGTGGAGAAGTTGACCCATATATCGGCCGCTGATTTGGCCATGGGTGTTTCTTTCGTGCAGGCTTACAAGGATTTTGAACACTGGTGTGGTGACGATGCCGTGCTTTTGACCTGGGGGTCCGATGATATTGTGATGCTTCGTGAAAACCTCAAGTTATTCGGCCTGCCCGGCACAATTAAACATACCTGGTATGATGCGCAGCTTATTTTTGCTTATTTGCAACATGGCAATACTCAGCAGGTAGCTTTAAGCAAAGCCATGGAAGAGCTTGATATAAAACAGGATGAGTTGAATGCTCATGATGCCTTGAATGACTCCATTTTCACAGGCTATATTTGTAAAGCGATTGCGCTAGACCAGGGGATTGCTCAGTACGAACAAATTTCAAAAAACACCTATTCACAGGCTTATTTTCCGGAACCTATCAGTTTCTTTATTTATGAAAACTTCAGCGATAAACGCAAAGTGCTGCACGATAATAAAGTGCGCCGCGCTCATTGTCCGGAATGTCAGTCCTTGTTGACAACCAATAAAATTCAACGCTTAAGCGGCGATAAATTCTTGAGCATCGGCCGTTGTCCTCATCACGGCTTATTCGGTGTCCATTGGCGTATCGGTAAATATATGAAGCGCAATCGAGAACTTAGCTATTATGTGACTAAGACATTGACGGCGGCACCACCGGAACTTCAAAATTTATATGAAGAACGGGCTGAGTTAAATCGTCAAAAAGAGGAAGCTTATTTGGCTCGCATGGCGGCGAAACAGGCGGAAGAAGACGCAAAGCAGCAGTTTATTAATAATCCGGATAAAAATTAAATGAAAATGACTTACAATTGAGATGTAGAAATTTTTCAATTGATGTATAATATATACAGCAGAATCGGCCGCTACAGGCCGATTCCTAATTTCACTTAGGAAGGATGATAATATGGAACGAAAATATGCTTGGCATGAATATACCGAAGCCGACACACAGGCTATGGAAGCTTTATGTAAAGAGTATCGTGATTTTTTAGATAACGGTAAAACAGAACGGGAATGTATTGAACAGACAATTGCTAAAGCGGAAGCCGTTGGCTATAAAAATTTAAAAGAATTCCAGAATGCGGGGCAACCGATTAAACCGGGCGACAAAGTATACGCCGTACACATGAATAAAATCATTGCTTTATTCAACATCGGTACCGACTCTTTGGAACAAGGTTTCAATATCTTAGGCGCGCATATCGATTCGCCGCGTCTTGACGTTAAACAGAATCCGTTCTATGAAGATAAGAACTTGGCCTTTTTTGATACGCACTATTACGGCGGTATCAAAAAGTACCAGTGGGTGGCTATGCCCCTTGCTTTACATGGCGTTGTTGTGAAAAAAGACGGCACTAAAGTAACCCTTTCCATCGGTGAGAAAGATACGGATCCGGTATTCTGCGTAACCGACTTATTGCCTCATTTGGGTCAGGAACAGATGGAGAAAAAAGCGGCCAAAGTAATTGAAGGGGAAAACCTTGATTTACTCATCGGCAGCCAACCTGTTAAAGGGGAACTTAAAGACGGCGTAACCAAGTTCTTGAATGATATTTTTGAAAAAGAATACGGCTTTACCGAAGAAGATTTATTATCCGCCGAACTTGAAATCGTACCGGCCGGTCGCGCTCGTGAAATGGGCTTTGACCGTAGCATGATTTTGGCTTACGGCCAGGACGACCGCGTTTGTGCTTACACATCGTTAGCGGCTATGTTGGAAGTAGATAAAGTAAAACGCACCACCTGTACTTTATTGGTAGATAAAGAAGAAATCGGTTCTGTCGGTGCTACGGGCATGCAATCCCGTTGGTTTGAAAATGTGGTAGCTGAATTATTGGCCATGGCCGGTAATAAGTCGCCGTTGGCTGTGCGTCGCAGCTTGGAACGCAGCCGCATGTTGTCTTCCGACGTAAGTGCCGGTTTCGATCCATTGTATGCATCCTCCTTTGAAGCTAAAAACGCCGCTTTTCTCGGTAAAGGTGTGGTATTTAACAAATTCACCGGTGCCCGCGGTAAATCCGGCTCCAATGATGCCAATGCAGAATATATGGGCTTTATCCGCCGTATTATGGATGATAACAATGTTAACTTCCAAACGGCTGAACTCGGTAAAGTAGATCTTGGTGGCGGCGGTACCATTGCGTACATCATGGCACTTTACGGTATGAACGTTATCGACTGCGGCGTGGCTGTGCTCAGCATGCATGCACCTTGGGAAGTAACGAGCAAAGCGGATGTATATGAAGCTAAGAAATGTTATGTAGCCTTTTTAAAAGCTGACGGCGTGGAAGGAAATCTATAATGGGTAATATCAGTCAAGGTAAGACAAGTAAACCGACGGTGCGCATTGATATTTTTGACATTGAAGAAGACAAGGCGCAACAATATTTGAAAGTCCGTGAAGAATGTGCCACTGCTGCCGAAGCGGTAATGGCTAAGTATTGTCAGACTGTTAAGCGTGAAACCCTTGATCCGACGGAAGGCCAAGGCGTAGTAGGCTATTATAAAACGGGCGAAATCCTCATGCAAGTTTTGCTTGATCCGTTTGAAATTCCGGTTATGAAAGTGGCCATCAGCCGCGGTAAATTGGAAGACTATATTTTGGCGGCCAACAGTTTGACTCATGAAATGCTCGAACAGCTGGCGAAGGAGGACGAAAACTAATGTTATTGGTACAATATCCGACTTGCACAACTTGTAAAAAAGCAAAAAAATATTTGGAAAGTCATAATATCAGTTTTGATGACCGCAATATTAAGGAAGAAAATCCGACAGCTGAAGAACTTGGTCTTTGGCAACCGAAGAGCGGTAAAGACGTTAAGGCTTTTTTCAACACGTCCGGTCAGGTTTATCGTAGTGAAAATATTAAAGACAAATTGCCGGCTATGAGTGATGAAGAAAAATTGGCTTTACTTGCTACGAACGGCATGCTCGTAAAACGTCCGTTATTAATACTTGATGATGAAGTGCTGGTAGGTTTTAAAGAAGCAGAATGGGAAGCGGCACTTAAACGGAAGGGCTATTTGAAGTAGTTGATAATCCTGTGGGCGTCATTTATAGGCCTCTTTGATGAATTTTCTTTCATTTTCCTATTGAAATAGGCAAAGAAACAGGCTATAATGGTTGCAATATCCCGTGTAGATGGATATGTGTAGTATGGTAGAAGGGAGCATTTTATTATGTGGAAGAAACGTGTAGTAGTGGCAGCGGCGGCAGCTTTGATGGCTGTAGGTTTACTCGCCGGCTGTGGTAGTGACAGTAGCAATGGTAGCGGTGCGAACAAAACGTACAAAGTAGGGGTCGTTCAACTCGTTGAACATCCGGCGCTTGATGCGGCCAACAAAGGTTTTGTTGACGGCTTGGCGTCTAAAGGGTTTAAAGATAATGTAAAAATCGATCAGCAGAACGCTCAGGCGGACCAGTCGAATTTGAACAGTATTGCCCAGCGTTTTGTGGCAGATAGAGATGATTTGGTGTTGGCTATTGCAACGCCGGCTGCTCAAGCTATGGCAAACGCAACCAAAGATATTCCAATCTTGGGTACAGCTATTACCGATTATGTGCAAGCTAAATTAGTAAAAAGTGATGAAAAACCGGGCACTAATGTGAGTGGTACGACGGATATGAATCCGGTAGAAAAACAGGTGGACTTAATCACTCGTATTTTACCGAATGCTAAGAAAGTCGGCATTATTTACAGTGCCAGCGAAGTGAATTCCCAATTACAGGCAGAACGCATGAAGAAACATGCGCGGGAAAAAGGCCTTGAAGTTGTGGAAATGACGGTTCAAAATGTGAACGATATTCAGCAGGTAGCACAAAACTTGGTAACACAGGGTGTTGAAGCTATTTATGTACCTACCGATAATGTAGTTGTATCGGCAATGCCTAACTTGGTTAAAATTACCGATGCCGCTAGAATTCCGATTTTCCCGGGTGAAGACAATGTTGTAAAAGTGGGCGGTTTAGCTACTTACTCCGTTGATTACTATCAATTGGGCTTCCAAACCGGTGTAATGGGTGCTAAAATCCTATCCGGTGAAGCTAAAATCGAAGATATGCCGGTTGAAAGTCAAAAAGAATTCAAATTGGTTATTAACCAAGATGTAGCTAATCGTTTAGGCATTACGATTCCGGCCGACGTTTTGCAAGAAGCCGGTAAATAAATATCCTGAAGAAAAATAGGGAATAGCCCGATTTTCAAATAAAGGGTAATAATTAACCTAATACATAAAAGAAAAGGGCTTCGGCCTTTTTCTTTTTATTGATGGAGGAAACATGGAAAACCTGATTATTTCTACATTAGGCCAGGGCCTGTTATGGTCACTGTTGGCTATCGGCGTATTTATTACGTTCCGCGTATTGGATATTGCTGATTTAACCGTTGAAGGGAGCTTCCCTTTAGGCGCAGCTATTTCAGTTACACTCGTTGTGGCCGGCGTGAATCCGATTGTATCGATTTTAGCGGCCGCCGTGGGCGGTATGCTCGCCGGTGTGGTTACCGGTTTGGTGCACACTAAACTGAAGATTCCCGCTTTGTTAGCCGGGATTCTCACCATGATTGCATTATACTCGGTGAATCTTCATGTCATGGGGAAAGCAAATGTGTCCTTATTGCACATGGATACGGTATATACCTATTTGGAAGCCATGAATATTTCCGCTACCTGGGCTTTGGCCATCGTAGGCTTATTGGTAGCTTTTTTATCCGGTCTATTCTTATTCTGGTTCTTCGGAACGGAAATCGGGGCCGCCATTCGTGCCACCGGCGTGAATCCGCAAATGATTCGTGCCCAAGGTGTTAATACGGATACGATGATTGTATTGGGCTTGCTTTTATCTAATGCGTTTGTAGCCGTAGCCGGTGCCCTCGTAGCACAGGGGAACGGTTATGCCGACGTAGGCATGGGCGTAGGCACCATCGTTATCGGTTTGGCTTCGGTTATTATCGGGGAAGTTCTTTTCGGTACTCGTTCCTTTGTGAAAAGTTTAACGGCCGTAGTGCTCGGTTCCGTTGTGTACCGTATCGTTATTGCCATTGTATTATACTTAGGTATGCAGCCAAATGATTTGAAATTATTTACGGCCGTATTGGTTGCCATCGCCTTGTCATTGCCGACATTGAAGGCGAAATGGCAGAGTCGCTAAGGAGGGCTACCTATGTTAGAAGTTAAACAGATTGTCAAAACATTCTTTAAAGGTACAGTCAATGAAAAAGTGGCTCTTCATGGCGTTGATTTACGCTTGGAGTCCGGTGACTTTGCTACCGTTATCGGCGGTAACGGGGCCGGTAAGAGTACCTTGTTGAATTCCATTGCCGGAGTATTTCCCATTGATTCCGGCTCCATTCATATTAATGATACGGATATTACGAAAATGCCGGAATACAAACGAGCTGCGTTCATCGGCCGTGTATTCCAGGATCCTATGCTTGGCACGGCGGGGAACATGCAAATTGAAGAAAATCTTCTTCTCGCCTTACGTCGCGGCAAACGGATGGGCCTTAAATGGGCGTTCGTACCGAAAGAACGGGAATTGTTCCGTGAACGTTTATCCCTCTTAGGCCTTGGTCTCGAAGACCGCTTGACGGCTCGTATGGGCTTATTGAGTGGCGGTCAACGCCAGTCCATTACATTGTTAATGGCTACCATGCTTCGTCCTGAGTTGTTATTGCTCGATGAACATACGGCGGCACTCGATCCTAAGACGGCTGAAAACGTATTAACGTTGACGGATAAGCTCGTTAAAGAGCATAATCTGACCACCCTTATGATTACGCATAACATGCGTGATGCCTTACGTTTCGGCAATCGTCTCATTATGATGAATAACGGACGTATTATCTTTGACGTGCGCGGCGAAGAGAAGAAGAAATTAACGGTTCAAGACTTATTGGAACGCTTTGAAGTGGCCGGCGATACTATTAGTGACCGCATGATGTTGGGAACCTAAAGTTCAATCTTAATGAACAGTGGATGCCATTATATGGTATTTACATAAAATGAATATCGTTGTACTTATAACGACGTATGTAAAGAGGGATTTTGTAAAATCCCTCTTTACAATTATAGGGGCATATAGTATACTCATTAAGGTGCTATACGCACTGTTAACGCAAGCGAAGTATTCGAATCTCCAACGTTTACTTTGGCTTGTCGAGATTTTATTCGTAGTACAGGAGGACATAATAATGTTAACTACAGAAGCTAAACAAGCTATCATCAAAGAATTTGCTGTTCATGAAGGCGACACCGGATCTCCGGAAGTACAAATCGCGATTTTGACTAACCGCATTGTATACCTTACTGAACATTTGAAAGAACACAAAAAGGATCATCACTCCCGTCGTGGTCTTTTGAAATTGGTTGGTCAACGCCGTAACATGCTTGACTACCTTCGTCGTAAAGACATTGAACGTTACCGTGCAATTCTTGAAAAATTAAACTTACGTAAATAATTGCGTTTCACGCGTTAGTTTGCGTAACTTAAAAAGCGGCCTTGGCCGCTTTTTTTATATAATAACTAATAAAACACTTTTATTTTATGAGATAATCATTTACAATAATAGAGAATGTAAAAATTGTAGAAGAGTAACTCAGAGGAGGAATCGGAATGGAACAATTCCAAATGGATCTTGCCGGTCGTACCCTAACTATTGAAACAGGGGAATTGGCAAAACAAGCAGGCGGTGCAGCCTTAGTACGTTATGGTGATACGGTCGTATTGGTAACGGCTACGGCATCCAAAGAAGCCAAGGACATTGACTTCTTCCCATTGACTGTAGATTATGAAGAAAAAGTGTATGCGGTAGGCCGCATTCCGGGGGGCTTCGTTAAACGTGAAGGTCGTCCGCCGGAAACAGCTATTTTGCACAGCCGTTTGATTGACCGTCCGATTCGCCCATTATTCGACAAAGGTTGCCGTAATGAAGTGCATGTATGCGCTACCGTATTGTCCGTAGATCAGGATAATGCTCCTGAAATTTGCGGTATGATTGGTGCGTCCGCAGCCTTGGCCTTGTCCGATATTCCTTGGGCAGGTCCTATCGCCGGTGTTCGTATCGGCCGTGTAAACGGTTCTTTTGTAATTAACCCAACCGTAGCACAACTTGAAGCTACTGATTTAAATGTAGTCGTAGCGGGCACAAAAGATGCTATCTTGATGGTAGAAGGCGGTGCTCAGGAAGTAGCGGAAGATGTACTTTTAGACGCTATCATGGCGGCTCATGAAGAAATTAAACGCATCGTTTCTTTCCAAGAAGAAATGGTAGCCGTGGCAGGCAAAGAAAAACGCGTATTGCCAACGCATGCTTTGGACGAAGATGTTTTAGCAGCCGTTAAAGAATACGCTCATGATGCCCTCGACAAAGCCGTACGTTGTGCCGATAAACAACAACGCGATGCGCAGCAGGATGAAGTATACGCCGATACACGCGCTCATTTTGAAGAAATTTATCCTGAAAACATGGATGACGTAAATATGGCGCTTGAAAAAATGACGAAAGAAATCGTTCGTCATATGATTACGGTTGAAAAAATCCGTCCGGACGGCCGTCAGTTGGATGAAGTACGTCCAATCAGCGTACGTGTAGGTGTATTGCCACGTACTCACGGATCCGGTCTATTCACTCGTGGTCAAACTCAGGTTCTTAATATCTGTACGTTAGCTCCATTGTCTGAAAAACAGACTATCGACGGTATCGGTATTGAAACGGAAAAACGTTATATTCACCACTACAATTTCCCATCCTATTCCGTAGGGGAAGCTCGTTCCTCCCGCGGTCCGGGACGTCGTGAAATCGGTCACGGTGCCTTGGCGGAACGTGCTTTATTGGCTGTTCTTCCTAGCGAGGAAGAATTCCCATACGCTATGCGACTTGTATCCGAAGTATTGGAATCCAACGGTTCCAGCTCCATGGCCAGCGTGTGCGGCAGCACCTTGTCCTTGATGGACGCCGGTGTGCCTATTAAAGCACCGGTAGCCGGTATCGCTATGGGTCTTGTAACTCAGGGTGAACATTACACGATTTTAACGGATATTCAAGGCATGGAAGATGCTTTGGGCGATATGGACTTCAAAGTAGCCGGTACGGCGAAAGGCGTTACCGCTATTCAGATGGATATTAAAATTTCCGGTTTATCCCGTGAAATCTTAAAAGAAGCGTTGGAACAGGCTCATAAAGGCCGTATGCACATTATGGGTAAAATGCTTGCTGTTATCGATGCACCACGCGATAATATGTCCCCATGGGCTCCGCGCATTATTACCATGAACATCGACCCTGACAAGATTCGTGACGTAATCGGTCAAGGCGGTAAAGTAATTCGCGGTATTATCGAAGAAACCGGTGCTAAAATCGATATTGAAGATGACGGTACTATCTTCATCGCTGCCGTTGAAGAAGCGGCTGCCAATAAAGCGATTGAAATTATTACCAACTTGACGAAAGAAGTTGAAGTGGGTGAAGTGTACCTCGGTAAAGTAACCCGTCTCATGAACTTTGGTGCCTTTGTTGAAGTATTACCGGGCAAAGAAGGTTTGGTACATATTTCCAAATTAGCTAAAGAACGTGTTGAAAATGTTGAAGATGTTGTCAATGTGGGCGACGAAATTATGGTTAAAGTTATCGAAATTGATAAACAGGGCCGTATCAACTTGTCCCGCAAAGATTGCTTAAAATAACTATCACTTGAAAGAGGAGTCGTTAGATGGATATACGTGGATTTGAAGTTGTATCACAGTTTGAAGATAAAGATATAGCTTTACCAAGACGGAAAACAACGGAAAGCGCGGGCTACGATATTGAATGTGCGGAAGCCGTAACAATTGCGCCCGGCGAAATGAAGTTGGTGGCTACAGGCCTCAAAGCGTTTATGAATTACGATGAATATTTGGCGATTCATATTCGTTCCAGCATGGCTATTAAACGGCACCTTATGCTCGTGAATAGTACCGGCATCATTGACAGTGATTATTATAATAATGAAGAAAATGAAGGTCATATTCTGATTGCCCTTATTAATATGGGCAAAGAAGAAGTTCAGCTTGAAAAAGGCGAACGCGTGGCCCAGGGCATTTTCTCTAAATATTTAATCGCTACCGATGACGATGCCACCGGCATTCGTAAAGGCGGTATCGGCAGTACCGGTAACAATTAATAAATAAGATACTCCATGACGCTGCGCTCAGCTTGCTGAGTGTGGTTGCCATGGAGTTTTTTGTTATATTTTTTTGAGTTCAGCCATAGAAATTAGTTAATAGATGGGCATAAACTTTTCATCGCTTTACCTTTGGATTTTGTGTGATACAATAAATAGAGAATATATTTCAATATAAACTGTTTAGCCGGCAGAGCGCGTTGGGCGTTAGAGTCGCCGGTAATCGTATTTTAGAATTAGTGAAATCAGCAAAGAGGAGATACCTATGAGCTTGCACAGAGAAAAACAGATATCATCGGAAATGAAATTTGACGGTCGTTTGATTAAAGTTACCTTTGACGTAGCCGATGTAAACGGCAAGGAAGCGTGGCGTGAAGTGGTTCATCATCCCGGTGCCAGTGCCATCGTTGTGATTGACGATCAAGGCCGTATCGTTATGGAACGCCAATTCCGTTATGCGTTGGATCGCGGTTTACTGGAAATCCCGGCGGGCAAACTGGACGGCGCGGAAGACCCGTTACATTGTGCCAAACGTGAATTGGAAGAGGAAACGGGTTATAAGGCTTCCGAATGGATTTCTTTGGGCGCTATTGCCACAAGTCCCGGTTTTTGTAATGAAGTGATTCATCTCTATGTGGCTAAAGGCCTCAGCAAGGGTGAAACTAATTGGGATGATGATGAATATGTAGAACTCGAATATTACACGTTCGACGAATTGATGGAAGCGATTCGTAAGGAAGAAATTAAAGACGCTAAAACATTAGCGGCATTAGCTTTGGCTATGCCATACATAAAATAAACAGCATCTTAAGTTAACTTAAGAAAAGAATAGAGGCGTATTATGTTTAAACGAGTTATATTATTGGTTATGGATAGCGTGGGTATCGGTCATGCGACAGATGCCGCTGCCTTTGGCGACGAAGGGGCCAATACAGTGGGCCATATTGAATCGGTCGGCGGAACCTTACGTTGTCCTAATTTAAAACGCTTAGGATTGGCCGATATTGCAGATATTAAAGCCGATGACGAACCGGTAACCGGCCTTTTCGGACGCTTTCACGAAATCAGTCGCGGTAAGGATACGACGAGCGGCCATTGGGAACTCCTTGGTCATCCGGTGGATGTGCCGTTTCCGACGTTTTATGAAGGCTTCCCGAAAGAAGTGATGGATGCCTTTACCCGTGAAACGGGCTATGGCTATTTAGGTAATGAAGTGGCGTCCGGTACGGAAATTATAGAACGCCTCGGCGAAGAGCATATGAAAACGGGCAAACCGATTGTCTATACATCGGCCGATTCCGTTTTTCAGATTGCCGCTCATGAAGATGTAATTCCTCTTGAAGAGCTGTATCGTATTTGCAAGATTACCCGTGAAAAGGTATGTATCGGCGATTATTATGTAGGTCGTATCATTGCAAGGCCTTTTGTGGGTGAATTAGGCCATTTCAAGCGGACTGCCAATCGTCATGATTACAGTCGTATGCCTGAAAAAACTTTATATTGGGAAATCTTACAGCAGCATAATCTGCAGACTATCGGCGTCGGCAAAATCGGCGATATTTATGCCCGTGTGGGCATCAGTGAATCCTATCCGACCAAGTCAAACAGCCATGGTATGAATGAAGCGGCTCGTCTTTTGGGCGGTACCTTTAAAGAAGGCCTCATGATGATTAATCTGGTTGAATTTGACAGCATGTACGGCCATCGCCGCAATGTACCCGGCTACAAACGCGCGTTGGAAGATTTTGACTATCAGCTTGGAGGATTCATGGATCTTCTCACTGAAGATGATTTGTTACTAATCACCGCGGACCACGGTAATGATCCTACTTGGCAGGGGACCGACCATACTCGCGAATTGGTACCTTTATTAGGATATTGGCAAGGTTTAAATAAACCGGTAGCTTTGGGCGACCGCGATACCTTTGCCGATGTAGGGCAGACCATACTTGATAATTTCGGCCTTAAGGGCGATGTAGGCACCAGTTTCTTGAATGTTATTAAGGATGCGAAATAATAAATCTAAAGTATAAGATTTAAATTCAGATATTGTGATGTTATTAATTTAAAAAGAATTGAGGAAATACTATGAGCTGTACACATGCAAAACATCCGGTTCCAACGGATCCGGCTGAAAAAGCCCGTTATTATTGGGCTAAAAGACAGACTGCCGTAGCGCAGGAGCAGGGGATGGGCAACGATGAAATCCATGCCTTATTTAAATACATCATGGACATGGATATCGATGCGGTAGAAAAATCTGGTACAGAAGAAACGTATGAAACATTCCGCCGTGCTATCGGTCAGGCTACGACTGCTTTGGATGAAGGAAAGCCGGTGGCCGTGGCATTGAATTTGTTTCGCACTATCATGCACGGGGATCTTAAATAGAAACGAAGATCCCACTCTATAGGCGAAAACTATTTCAAATATAAGCTGTTAAAACTACCTCAAAAGTAAAAAAATTTCTCCCAATCGTAGGCTTGGTTTTGCATTCGCAAAAAGACCCTACGATTGGGGAGAATTTTTTTGACTTTATAACGCTAGTATAAACTACGGTTGCAACTTTACTCTTTGAGATAGTTTTTCTCTGTTAAAGAGTGCGTCGCTTCGTTTCTAAAGAGGGGGAGAAGATGAAAAAAGTAAAACCAATCCGTAGGCTAGTTTTGCATTCGCAAAAAGGCTCTACAAAGAGGATATGTTTATTCTATGACAATATCATATGTATTTTACAATAGACTTTTTTATTTTGTTATTGCATATTTACAAATTGATTTCCTTCCTATATAATCATCTTAATAAATGATGAAATAAATAAGAACCTTTTGGGTGAGTGTATATTCTTAAATGAGTTAAGGAGTGTTAGTATGAAACAGGCCTGTATTAAATTAGCTGTATTGATGGCAATCAGTGCGCCTGTATGGGGGTTAGTTTCCGAAGTTAGTGCAGTCGATTCGGTTATGCCGCAAACAGTACAACAAGAGCAATTGAATATGGCGAGACAACGTGCCGAGGCACGTGACGAGCGAAACCGGACTGAACGAGTAGAGATAGAAGGTATCCCTACGTCTATGGCAGAAGAACAGGCAGTAGACGAAGGCGGACCTTCTTTTTTATTACCCATATTGAATTAGATAGTGGTAAGGATACGGATGTATTAGCACATGAATTTAGTTTTTTAGTGTCACTGGTGCGCCAAGCGGAACAACAATCAATGAATGTAGGACAGATTGAAACACTGGTAAAATCAATCAATGAGGCGCTTATTAATCGAGGGTTTATTACGTCTCAAGTGCGGATTCCGGAACAAAATATTGAGTCCGGCACTTTACGGTTAGCATTGATACCGGGGCGGTTAGGACGGGTCATATATAGTGAGGGGAGTTTGACGCCGTCATGGCAATCGGCTTTTCCGATTCGAGAAGGAGATGTTCTCAATGTACGGCGTTTAGAACAAGGCTGGGAACAGATGAAGCGGGTGAGGTCACAGGATGTGACGATGAAGCTCTTACCCGGAGATACCGTAGGAATAACGGATGTAGAACTAACAGTCACGAAAGCCGGTGCCCGGGGTCATGGTATTCTCTCTGTAGATAATTCCGGTTTACGGAATACGGGACGTTCGCAAGTTAATGCATCGGTCGTATTGGATCAGCCGTTTAATGCCAACGATATTGTGCGTGGTAATATTGGTCTTGATGGGAATCGCATGGGGTATGAAGGAGGTACACGCAATCAAAGTATCAGCTATTCAATTGCTAGAGGGTGGGATACGTTTTCTATGTATTATGGCGCCTATAATTACCATCAACAGGTCATGAGTCATCCCTATAGTTTTATCAGTCGTAGCCGTGTGCATACGGCCCGCGTTACCTGGGATCATGTATATCATCGGTCACAGCATACGAAAGACGCCTATGATGTGACCCTTCATAAGCGAACGTCTCATGTGTATATTAATGATATGGAGATTCCCGTACAAGCGATGGATACAACGGCATTAGAATTAGGGCTATCGCAGCGAAAGTACATAGGGAATGCGACGGTATATATGCGTGTAGGACAGAAGATGGGTGTGGGCTGGTTAGGGGCTCAGGATGAGATAGTGGGCAAAAATATACCGAGCACACGGTATCACCAATGGTTACTGGATGTAGAGTATACCAAGCCGTTAACATTAGGCCATCGACCGGCCTCCTATAAAGCCAATTTTCATGGACAATGGACAGCAGGGCATAAACGGCTATATGGAGTGGATCAAATCAGTATAGGCAATCGCTATACGGTGCGTGGCTTTGATGGGGAATATACCCTATCCGGGGAACAGGGCTGGTATATACAGCAGGAACTCAGTAGCCATATACCGTCTTTAGATAGTGAAGTGTATGTAGGTCTTGACGTAGGCGCCGTGTATGGCGTGAGTACCGATATATTGGTAGGGCGAACTATTGCGGGAGCCGCTTTGGGGCTACGAGGACAAAGT
>NZ_SVCB01000148.1 GCF_015058545.1 Veillonella sp. | reverse complement strand
GGGATACGGAACTTCCACTACTTCCGTAACCGGATTTTATTCATCAATGCAAGAAAAGGACACGCAACAGTTATGTCTCATGTCCTTCCTCAAAGTGCATAGACTCTTTAGCGCCCCAAAATTTGACAAAGAGCCAAAAAATACCTTCCCGCTGTGCTTTCGGGAAGGTATTTGCATATATGATTATATGCCGGTAAAAAGTAAATATTTCTTTTTACTGTGTTAAGTGTGTGTTTAATGTGTGTGTTGTATTTTTGTGTGTTTATTTATTGTTTTGTGTTATGTGTTGTTATGTGTGTTGTGTGTTTAGGTATTATGTATCACTACATTATTTTAAAGAGGGAGGTTGTATCTAGAGCTTAGTCAACCATTCTTATGCGTTAAGAAGTACACCGATTTGAACAGTGCCGGATTTTTCAGGAGCCGGTTTCTGATCATCTTTAGGTGGCAATGGTTTCTTGTCTTCCTTCTTTACCGGTGGTTTTTCAGCGCCCGGGTTGCGATGATTGTAGTCATTAGCCAAAGCTACTTTGCGTTTTTCCTTAGTTTCAGGAGTTACCTTGCTAGGTGCTTTGTCTTTTTTAACAGTTTCTTTTTCAGGTGCTTTAGGGGCTACCTGAGGATTCTGCTGATTCTGATCTTTTTTATCGTTTTTGTTAAGCTGTTTGTTGTCTTTATTCGGCTGATTTTGTTTGTTCTGATCTTCTTGCTGCCATACAGCCGGTGCATTATTGTTAATATCCTGTAAGCTCTGAGCACTTACCAAAGCACCGAAAGAGTTAGCCCAAAGAGTAACCGCCGCGACAGGCACCATTAATACATATTTGCGTTTCATAACTATACCTCCTAGTACAAAATTATACAAATTATTTACTGTTTCAGGAATGCTTGTACATCACTTGAACAGCGCTATATACAAATCTAATCTGTTAACTAACGTTTAACATATGTACATCTTACCTAGATTTCATGAGGTATATGTGAAAATTTCAATGAGCTTTCCGTGAAGTTTTTCATGATTGTTCATCTATTGTTCATTTATATTTTTATTCTAAATTTTAGTATAAATATTCCTATTCAAAAACAGAAAAATGCCGTTGCCCTTAGGGAGGAGGCAACGGCAAGTTGTTCGTACATATTTGTACTCACGATTAGGTATAGGTATTTAGAGGTTTAACAAGTGGACTCACTCGCAATAACTTCCGGGATAAAGAAGTTAGTTGAGCTGTAGCGCTCGATTCTGAATAATCGTTAACTACTGTTCCCTTGTTATGAGCCTATTATAGCATGTAAATCTAATAATTTCAATATCTAAAATTCATTTTTTTCGATTTAATTTATTTTTCTCTATATAGAAGTCAAAAAACCGCATAAATACTGGATTCCTATATTAGCTAATAATTTATTTTTATCTGTAAAATGGCTACAAGCCGGCCTTAAAGTGGTTACAAGCCGGCCTTCAATACATCACGAGCCGCTTCATACATGTAATGATACCCCAACTCATTGGGGTGCACATCACCGGCATACAGAATCTCACCGCGATAATCCGCTTCGGCGATGGTTTTATAGAAATCTATATACAACAAGCCTTGCTCCTTACAGTAGGCTTTCAAACGTTCATTATAATCAACCAGTACCGCATCATCGCCATCGGGATCACAGTCAATCTGCGGCGCTAAACCAACAATCACATCACAGCCGATTTTTTGAATGTGATGAACCGAGCGCATCATTGAAAAATAGCAATCTTCCGCCGTGCGCCCATGCAAAATATCATTGGTACCGCCCATAATAAACACCGCATCATAGGCCGAATCGTGGAGCGCGCGCTCCAAATTATTATAAATAGCCTGCAAAGTGGCACCATCAACGCCGGCATTAACCATAGTCATTTTTGCACTTTCATTAGTTGCCGCACTTTTTTCAAAATGTGCTTTTAATAATTCAACCCAGCCCTTGCCGTAGGGCACATCGTAACCGCGCGTCAAACTGTCACCGATAAATAACACCTTTTGCCAACTCTTTGTATTTGCCATGCCCTTACCGCCTCCTATTTCATCAATGGATCCGTGGTGCCGTTCAATTCAAAAGCTTTAATGCGATCAATGCAAGTCCCGCAAGTGCCGCAAGGCTTGTCGCCACCTTCGTAGCAACTCCAAGTAAGTTCGTACGGCACCTTAAGGTCCAAACCGACCTTAACGAGTTGGGCTTTATTTTTAGCAGCAAACGGAGCCTCTACTTGGACTTTATCGTAGGTACCTAAGGCAATAGCTTTGGTCATGGCATCGACGAAGGCTTCACTGCAATCGGCATAGGCATTACCGGCCGCATCATCGGCATGGGCGCCCAAATAAATCTGCACTGTATCGTCAGGGAAAAGACTCATGCCGAGACTGGCTACGGCGGATAACATCAAACCGTTGCGAAACGGTACATACGTGCTGACCATGCCTTCGCCCTGTTCTTCAATCTGTTCCGCATAACTCTTATGGATAATCTCATCGGTGGAGTTTTGCAATAAGGACGAATTAGAATATTTTAAAATCTGGGACAAATCCAATTCATAATGAGGTACTTCATAATAAGCCGCAATCTTGCGGGCACATTGCAGTTCTTTGTCGTGTTTTTGCCCGTAAAAAATAGATACGGCCGCCACATTTTCCTTGCCGAGGCGGTCAATGGCTAAAGCCAAACAGGTGGTGGAGTCTACGCCGCCACTGGATAATACAATTGCTTTCATAGTGTCTCCTTTGTATTTCTAATAGATAAAGCGCAACTAAGGCGCCATAATAAACTATATCTTAAGAAATGCAACGCCCTTAAAACTGCTTTTGAACATTTCTCTATATATTATCATATCACAAAGAGGAACAGGATGAGAAAAAAGTCCTTGCCCGAATTTCAAGCAAGGACTACTCCTAAATTTCTCATTTCTATAGCTGTAATTTTCTATGGCCTTTATTTCTTTTTGCCTTAATTTCTTTTTGCCTTAATTTCTTTTGGGCTTTATTTCTTATAATAATCTCGTAAGATTGCCTGCATAGCTTCACAATCAGCGGCCTGTCCAACCGTAATTCGCAACCACTTAGGGCTGAGTCCGGAGCGCACTTGATAGCCTGCTTTAAGCCATAAATCGGCAATAGCTTTAGCCGCTTCCGGTGATGCAAATTCTACGAAAATAAAATTGGCTTCGCTGTGATAATAATGGATTTTTAACTCATCAAGGCAAGTTTCCCAACCTTGGCGCGCCTTAGCATTGGCCGCCACAACCTCCGCAATAAAGGTTTGATCCTTCAGGGCTGCTTCCGCCGCCACCTGTGACACGCTATTGAGATTATAGGGCAAGCGAATAGCCTGTACATAATTTACCAATTCCGGACTCAACACTAAATAACCGACCCGATAATTGGCGAGGCCATAGACTTTTGAAAACGTCTGCATCAAGCCCATATTGGCAAATTCTTTTAAAAGCGGCAAGGCACTGGCTGTTTCAGCACCGGTGACGAACTCAATGTACGCTTCATCAATCAAGACCAGCACGTCTTTAGGCACCTTACTCATAAAATCACGAAGCGATACTACCGAACAATAGGTGCCGGTAGGATTATTCGGGTTGCAAAGCCATACCAGCTTTGTCGTCTCATCGATAGCATTTAGCATCCCGCCTAAATCAGTAGCGCCCGTTACAACATCACAAGGGACACCTTTAATGGTAGCCCCTTCTAATTGAGCATTCAAGGCATATTCTGAAAACGTCGGCGTGCTGATGACTATGGAGTCTTTATCGGTCAAAAAGGCACGACTGAGCATAGTAATCACTTCATCAAGGCCCACGCCGATAACAAGGGATGCTTCCGCCACGCCTAAATGATTGGCCAACGCCGCACGCAAAGAACTTGCATTGCCGTCAGGGTATTGGCTGCTGTCATGTTTAGTTACATAATCGATGACTGCTTCACGAACAGCCGGCGAAGTGCCATAGGGATTTTCATTAGCTGATAAGCGAACAACTCGCTCCACCCCCAAACGCGCCTTCAAAGCTTCTACCGGTTCTTCCGGAACATATGGTTTTAAGTCTTTTATACTCTCTTTCATAGACACTCACTCTTTCTCTTATCGCTTTATTGATTTGCCTGTCATGCTTTATTAAATCAAGCTCTTGGTTGTGATTTGTAAAAAAGGCCCACCGAGCGCAGGTGGACCCATATAGGCTATAAGTTCTTAATTTCCGGCCGATCCGTTGTTTTACTGATAAGACCTTCACGACGGGCCAGTTCTTCTGTTATAGCTTCGTAAGGAATGCCCTTTTCAACCAATAAAACTAAAACATGATACAGCAAATCCGCTGTTTCGCTGACAAGTTCCGTATGGCCTTCATTTTTAGCGGCAATCACCACTTCTGTAGCCTCTTCGCCGACTTTTTTCAAAATCTTATCCAGCCCCTTAGCAAACAGATAATTCGTATAGGACCCTTCTTTCGGCTCTAATTGCCGATTCTTGATGACCTCATAAAGTTCAGCCAGTTCCTGTGTCATATAATCCCTCTCTTTTATTCAGCTTTTTGGCTATTTGTTTTTAAATTGATTTCGTTAAAAAAACAGCTCCTTGAACCGGTATGACAAGCCGGGCCGTTGGGGATAACTTCCAATAATAAGGTGTCCTTGTCACAATCCAAGGCGGCCCGTACAACCTTTTGCGTGTTACCGCTGGTTCCCCCCTTATGCCACAGCTCTTGCCGCGACCGTGACCAAAACCAGGTTTCGCCGGTTGCTAAGGTTCGTTCATAACTTTCTTCATTCATATAGGCTACCATGAGTACTTCTTTCGTATTCGTATCCACGACTACCGTAGGCAATAAATTGCGCACCTTCTCAAAATCAGGTCTCAAACCAAAATCCGATCTTAAATCCAAGTCCGGTCTTGAATCGGTGGTAATGTTCTGTTTCCTATCTGCTATTTTGTCAGCCATCATTGCCCACCTCCCTAGCGAACCGGAATATTATGAGCGCGCAAAGCATCCTTCACTTCCGCAATGGTTATTTCGCCAAAGTGGAAAATAGAGGCCGCTAAAGCACCGGTTACTTTAGTTTTTGAAAAAACTTCAACAAAATGTGCTACCGTGCCGGCGCCGCCGGAAGCAATAATAGGCACTTGTACCAAGTCACCCAGCTGTTTATATAATTCAATGTCAAAACCGGACTTGGTGCCGTCTTTATCCATACTCGTCACGAGTAATTCACCGGCCCCCAAGGCTACGGCCTCCTGTGCCCAGTCATAAGCTAAGCGGTCTGTTTTTTTACGCCCCCCATGACTGTACACAAAACGTTCTCCCGTCTCGGGATCGGTTTTCACATCAATGGCTACGACGATACATTGATTGCCGAATTTTTCAGCCCCTTCGCGGATTAGTTCAGGATTTGCCAAAGCGGCTGAATTAATTGAGATTTTATCCGCTCCAGCCTGCAATAATTGCTGCATATCCGCCAATGTACGAATGCCGCCACCAACGGTAAGCGGCATAAATACTTCATTTGATATAGCTGAAATTACGTCCTTAAAGGTCCCTCGACCTTCTGTTGTGGCCGTAATATCCAAAAACACTTGCTCATCGGCACCTTGCACTTCATAGGAAGCGGCAATCGCCACCGGATCGCCTACATCTACTAAATTAATAAAATTAACACCCTTTTTTACACGGCCGTTATCCACGTCCAGACAAGGGATGATTCGTTTTGCCAACATAGTTTCTACTCCTTTATCATTAGCCGTATCCGGTTTATCATGATCACGAGTATGTAATGCTATCGCTATTGCTATGTGTATCTTATTAGTGTTATATATTGGTTTTATTATTTGAATTTATTTTGCCGCAGCTGCGGAAATCGCTAAATTAGGCTCATCATGAGAATCTGTTTCTTCATGGATAGTGCGTGTATAGTATGGTGACGGTTCAATCAATTCACCGGCTAACTCGCTTTTTTCCAAAGCTACAATATCCGCTAAAGCCAATGGACCTTCATACAAGGCTTTACCCACAATACAGTCGACAATGCCTTTTTTACGCAAGGCTACAATGTCACCGGCATTGCGAATGCCGCCGGAAGCGATAATACGAGCTCCCGGAAATTGATCGTGTAATTCAAAGAGCAATTCCTGGTTAACCCCTGCCATGGTACCGTCACGATTAATATCGGTAACAATAAAGTGTTTAGCACCGGCCGCCATCATTTCGCGAATCAAATGGCTCATATCAACGTCCGACTTTTCAAGCCAACCTTCCGTCGCAACTTTACCGTCGGCACCGTCAACGCCGATAACAATGCGTTCAGCTCCATAAGTGGCCAGCATTTGTTTAGTAAATTCCGCATTTTTTAACGCTACGGAACCTAAAATAATACGATCAATACCGGCATTCAGATAGGCCTTAATAGTTTCTTCGTCACGAATACCGCCGCCTACTTCAATAATGCCGCTGAAAACTCTGCGAATTCCTGTAATAATATCAAAACTAACCGGTTTACCGGCTTTAGCCCCATCCAAGTCAACTACATGAAGTGCCTTGATACCGGCATTTTCATAGTCCTCGGCTTGTGCCACCGGGCTATAATTAATCACGATTTCCTTGTCAAAATCCCCTTTATATAAACGTACACTACGTTTGTCTTGTATATCAATGGCCGGAAAAATCACGGTCATCCCCTCCTTTATGTACTGCTCTTATGTATTTAATATTATATAATATACACTTCTAAACTACATCTGTCTATAATTTATATCGAAAGTATCTATGTCAGATATCAGTTTTTATTACAAAAAATTATGCAATACAGGCCATCATATACAACAAACATTATCCTTTAGCAACTATTACAATTATCACTTTTCACTAATAATAGAGTTTTTAAATTCTCACAATACAACCAATCTGTTGATAAATATAACAATATATACAATTCTTTAAGCCTCATAACCTGCCGCATGCGCTTTACATAACTCGTCAAATCGTTGCAATAGTCTCAGCCCGATGGCGGCACTTTTCTCCGGATGGAAATGCATACCATACACATTACCCTGCGCCACCACGGCCGGTATTTCAATGCCGTAGTCGGCCACCGCCGTAATGTAGCGCTCTTCGCAATTCACATAATAGGAATGAACAAAGTATGTATATTCGCCGTCAATACAGCTAAAGGGACTTGTTTTATTCACCAAGCGATTACAATTCCAACCGGTGTGCGGCACCATGAGACCCAAATCTTGAGGGATTTCATCTACCGTACCCGGAATAAAACCAAAGCCCTGTGTTTTGCCGTATTCAGTGGAGCTATCAAACAAAAGTTGCATTCCCAAGCATATGCCCAATACGGGAATATTTCGAGCTACCACCGTCTCTAAGACGGGCACCAAATCACGGCGTGTTAAAGTGTCCATAGCTTGCCGAAAGGCACCCACGCCGGGCACAACGACGCCGGCAGCCTGCAAAATCGTCGCCTTATCGGCGGTTAAAACCGTCGGTATGCCCAAGTGAGCAAACGCTTTTTGCACATTAAAGGTATTGCCCGCATCATAATCTATAATTGCAATCATACGCTACCTTCTCTTTTTTAAAATATATTATACTGTCAAACTGCCCTTGGTGGAGTTAACTCCTACAATAGCCTCATTTACAGTTACAGCGCGGCGCAGTGCCCGCCCCAAGGCCTTAAACATGCTTTCAATAATGTGATGGGTGTTGCGCCCGTATTCATTACGCACATGAAGATTCATAAGACCGTTCATGGCAAAGGCTTGGAAAAAATCTTCCACCAATTCCGTCTCAAAGGTTCCCAGCAAAGGCGTTGAAAGTTCCGCCTTGAACACTAAATAGGGGCGGCCGCTCAAATCGATAACGACCTGCGTCAGCGCCTCATCCATGGGCATCCACGCATCGCCGTAGCGCTCAATTTGTTTTTTATCGCCCAAAGCCTTGGTCAAAGCTTGGCCTAAGGCGAGCGCCACATCTTCCACCGTATGATGGGCATCAATATAGGTATCGCCATCAGCCTTAACCGTTAAACCGAAGCGGCCGTGTTTGGCAAACAAATTCAACATATGATCAAAAAAGCCGATGCCCGTCGCCACGGTAACGCCTGATTCTTCATCTAAATTAAGGGTTACTTCAATATTCGTTTCAGCGGTTTTGCGGATTACCGTAGCCACTCGCGAGGTAACGGCCGCTTGCTCAGTATCTTGATTGATACCTCGATTCGCCCCTTGCTTGGTCTCTCCTGATATTGCCACCCCTACCGGCTTAGTATTTGTCTTCGTTTCATCCTTAGTGGCCATAAGCAACTGCCTCCGTATCTTCACCTTTACCGGCTACTAACGCATTGTCTTTTGTTTTATCAAAACGGATTTCAATGGACCGCGCATGGCCTTCCAAACCTTCAGTACGTGCTAACGTAGCAATATGCGGAGCCAGCTCAGCTAAGCGTTCTTTAGAAAATTGCATGAACGCTGTCCGTTTCACAAAATCATATACGCCGAGGGGTGACGAAAAACGAGCCGTACCGCTGGTTGGCAACACGTGATTCGGACCACCCATATAATCACCCAACGGCTCAGCCGTATAGGAGCCGAGAAATACGGAGCCGGCATTTTCTACCAAGCTCAAGTAGTCTGACGCATTGTTAAGCTGAATTTCCAAATGTTCCGGCGCCACTTCATTCATTAAGGTGAACATGTCGGAGACCGAATCCATGATGGCAATAAAACTGCGCTCTTCAATGGCCACTTTGGCTATATCCTTACGAGGCAGTTCCTCCAATTGCCGTGCCACTTCGTCCGAGACGGCATGGGCCAGTACTTCGCTGTCCGTAATAAGAATAGCCCGCGCCCGTTTATCATGTTCTGCCTGAGACAATAAATCAGCGGCCAAGTGAACCGGATTGGCTGTTTCATCGGCCAAAATGCCGATTTCGGAAGGTCCTGCAATCATGTCGATAGATACTTGACCGAACACTTGGCGCTTCGCCGTAGCCACATAGATATTGCCCGGTCCTACGATTTTATCAACCTTCGGAATTGATTCCGTGCCATAAGCAAGGGCTCCCACAGCCTGAGCGCCGCCTACCTGATAGACTGCATCAACACCGGCTAATTTAGCCGCGCCCAACACAATCGGCGCAATGCCTTCTTTTTGCGGCGGTGTCACCATGATAACTTCCTTAACACCCGCTATTTTAGCCGGCAAAGCACACATCAAAATCGTAGACGGATAGGCGGCCGTACCGCCCGGTACATAAATGCCCACCCGTTTTAACGGTGTTACTTTCTGTCCCCGGACTATGCCCGGCGTATCCAGATCAATGAAGCTTTGGTCAATTTGGCGTTTATGAAAAGCTTCAATATTACGTTTAGCCACTTCCAATGCCTCTTTTAAAGCCGGCGCCAATGAATTATAGGCCTCAGTCAACACGTCGTCGCTCACTTTTAACTCCGTAAGCTGTACGCCGTCAAACTTTTCACTATAGTCACGCAGTGCCGCATCGCCTTCGGCAATAACAGTATCAATAATTTCGCGTACCTGCTGTTCAATCACTAAATCCGTTGTGGCCGCCGTGTAATCATTCACCAATGCCAGCATCTTTTGTAGCGGCTCTCTGTATATTTTCATGATGGTCTCCTCTCTCTAATTCTCTAATTATTTTTTCTCAAATTATTTCGCTGTATCAATATTTCGAGCTTCTTTTAAGCGGTCTACCAAATCAAAAATTTCGCCCCGTTTTTGCTTAAGTGCCAATGGATTCGCTACTAAGCGCGTTGAGATAGGGCTCAATTTATCAAAAATCTGCAAATTATTCTCCCGTAAGGTTGTGCCCGTTTCCGTAATATCCACGATAGCGTCGGCCAAACCGATAAGGGGCGCCAACTCCACCGACCCTTCAATTTTAATAATTTCCACGTCTTTACCGCGACTGGCAAAATAGCGTTTCGTAATATTCGGATACTTGGTACCGATGGTATGTCGCCGTGGCTCATTGAGATCATAACCGGCCAGCGACGCCAAGATAAATTGGCAACGCCCCGTTTGTAAATCAAGCAGCTCATACCCCGTATTCTGCTGTTCTTCCAAAATATCGCTGCCTACGATGCCGATATCAACGACACCGTTATTTAAATAGGTAAGAACGTCGCCGCCTTTAACTAAAATTACTTGCAAATTGTCACCTAAGGTAATGACCAATTTCCGTTTTTTATTTCGTAGCGGCTCACAATCGATACCGCAACGTTCAAAGAGTGGAATGACCTGGTCTTCCACGCGTCCCTTCGTCAATGCAATACTAAGCATCGGCTTTCACCCCTTCCTCTGTGACCACATAGAGTGTGGCTCCATCCGCAGCAGCTTGTTCACGGGCCTCCGTCAATGTATCAGCTAATACTAAACTGTAGGTCGGATGAGCCAATACATAGTCAGCCACCACGTCCCAATCATCGTCACCGATATACACATAGGAAGGTTTTGCCTCAGGCAAGGTTATATCCGCCACCGATGCCAATACATCCAAATCAAAGCCCATGCCCACCGCCGGGGTAGGCTCTTTTTGAAAATTCGCGAGTAATTTATCATAACGACCGCCGCTCACAATATAACTGGCCACGCCGTCAATATAGCCGCGGAAAGTAAGGCCCGTATAATACGGTTGCGGTGCACGGCTGCTGAAATCTATACGCACCTTTTGGCTCGATAATTTTTGTACCGCCTGCGCCATTTGCATGACCCCGTTCACCAAACGTTGGGCGCTCATCGGTAAAATTATGGCATCCAGCTCTTGCTGCACTTCCTCGATGGAGCCGAAAAGGCGCGGCCAAATTTTAAGCAAGGAATACAATGTATTTTCCGTATACGCTTCAATCAAACGCTCGTACACCGGTAAATTTTTATTAAATAAGGCTTCAAACAATTCGGCTCGTTCCGCCGCCGTAAGCCCCAACGCATCAACCACGGTTTCGGCAAACCGCGCATCACTCAGTTCCACATATAGCTGATTGTTGAGCCATAAACGATTCACTTGATTGATAATGAGCAAGCACTCCAGTTCGGCTTTTTGCGAAGCATACCCTACCAGCTCAATGCCGGCCTGCGTCACCTGATTTGCCCAGCCGCGGTGAGCCTGGTTCATGGCAAACACATCGCCGGTGTAGTAAAATTTTTTAGGTAAATTCACTTGAATATTCGCTAAAAAACGGGCAATGGGCAATGTCAAATCGGGACGAATTACCAAACGTTCCTGTGAGCTGTCCACCACTTCATACATACGTTGCTGTACAGCCAAATCATAATCATCAAATATATTCTTGTATTCAATGAGCGGTGTATTAATCTTCGTATAGCCCCGTTCAAAAAAGCACTTAGCCAGACTATGACTAAGAGCTGCTTTTTTCTGTGCCTCTTCACCAAACTCATCGCGAAATCCCGGCGGTAATCGTTTCTGTCTCATAGCTCTCCCTACTCTCTTCCTCTTAAGCCCTATGGGCCCGTTCTATTACATCTCTTTTACTTACTCTTTACTTTTATTCTTCATCTAACTAAAGGATTAAAGTTATAATACACTTTCAAGCGCAGATAGTCAACTTTCATTTAGGCATAGCATGCATGTATTTATGTAATAAGCTAATGTTTTCAAGGGGCAAACAAATAAAAAAGAGCCTTTAGCCATATGAATTCATACGACTAAAGGCTCCTCATATGTTGTTCTCTCAAATCATTTTCCCCTAATACGGCCCTTACTTCCACAATACAACCCTTACTCACTCCAGGCTTTTACAAAAGCCCCTAAGCTGTGTGAGTCGGATCCCATCATGAACGGTACGCCCAATACATAGGCCATGCCTTGAATGAAAGGACTTGGGTACATTTCACCGCAATTTTCTTTGAACACACCGCTCACATTATAATCCAGCGTTCGATTTTGCGCTTTTAAGGTGCGTAAAATATTCATAATCACCTGCTGCGTTTGCTGATCATAGGACGATGTAAAGTTGAAATACTTTTGGTATTTTTTTATTACATCAATATGGCCGATACGCACCGGCGTATGTGGCCCGAAATCAGTCTGCACTGCCTGCAATACCAATTCGAAATAGCGGCGGAATAAAACATCCTGCTTCCCTAAATAACTGCCGAAGACTTTTTCAAATTCCGCTTCACTGTAGTCAAGACACCAAAAACCGTCGTTCGCGCCCTGCATGAAGTGAACCGACAATAAGTTTTCACCCGTATAAGGACCTACCATATTTAAAAACTCTTGCGTCGCTGCCTCAAAGCCGGGCAAGAAGTCCACTTCAAAGCCGACGGACAGGTTAATATGCTGACCGTATTCTCTTTGCAGTTCATTGCCTAACGCCAAATACGGTTCCACTTGATCCATCCGCAAAGAGGCCGTAGTAAGCCCCTCTTCATCACCTTTATAGCGTTTGCTGAAACCGGCCGGTAAAGGGGCATGTTCCGTGATGCAAAGTTTATAAAAACCTAGTTCGATGGCTTTTTCAATGATCAAGGCCACCTTATCGCCACTGCCATGGGGGCAAAGTTCGGTGTGAATATGACCATCCACCAATTGCCCTTCATACTGATTATTACCGGCTACGGGATAACGGTGTTGGCGAGCTTGTGCCGCAACGGCAGGCTCGTTATTTTGCGGCATCCCCTTCTGATCGGTATTTAACGGCATACCGTTATGAAACGGTTGATTATTACTCATATAGCGCCTCGCACATACATAATAATAGCAATCGT
>NZ_SVCB01000147.1 GCF_015058545.1 Veillonella sp. | reverse complement strand
TATTGTTCATCCGCACTGCGCGGCAAATCAATGCCCGATTTGGCAAATACATAGCGCACATAGCCGGAGCAGTCAAAGCCCTGCGGGGTAGCGCCGCCGAATACATACGGTACACCGCGATAACGTTCCGCTTCGGTAATTATTTCACTAATCGATTTTGACACCTTACCGGTTTTAGTGAAAATAAAGTCCGGAGCGATTGGATCGAGAATACCATTGGTCGGTGTCTTTGACTTTATGGTAGCAGTATTTTTCTTGGCTACCGCTTGTACTTTCGCATCGCCGTTTTTATTAACTTTGTTATTTTTTACTTTAGTTTTTTTAGTTGCTTTCGCAGGCTTCGTCGCATCCAAAGTAGCTGCCGTTGTTTTCTTCTCTAACGTAGCTTTACGACCGGCCGCCATTTCCGCGGCAATCTTATCATCGGACATGCGACCCAAACCGGCTACCACATGTTCATCAAGCTCTTTACCCATTAATTTCTTATAAGTAACAGCATCTAAAACACCGTTCACCGGTAAATTATTATCTTTTTGATATAGGCGTACTGCCCATTTGGTATTGGCATCATACTCGCCATTGAGTCGTGCATTATATCCGGCTGCAATCAACTTCTTCTGAATCGCCGAAATGTCGCCGCCTTTAGCGCCATACGTATACCCGGCCGCACTGACCAATTGCGTGCTGACCATTAACATTACTGCCGCTGTGATGGCGACTTTTCTTTTAATTGATTTCATAGTACTATCCTCAAACTAGTCTCTGAGTACCCATACTTCAACAGGTTCTCCTTACGTCAAAACTGTCTTCTTATAATTATACCACAAATAGTTTGCAGATGACTATTAACTAGCCTTAGACAGCTATATTATTTACTCATTACTCTTCGCTTACGCGTATTATAAACTTAGATTTGCTGTATAATACACAACAATTTACTGTATTATAAACCTCGATTTGGTGCATTATTATGCCCTTGCGGTTGATTCTTGTCGTCAATATTATAGCCGCCACGAATCCAATATAACGGTCGGTGCTTAACTTCTTCAAACACACGGCCCACATATTCACCGATAATGCCGATACCCACGAGCTGTACACCACCTAAGAAGAAAATAGCCACTCCCAAAGTCGCCCAGCCGCTCACAGCGGAGTCGGTGAAGAAATGCACATATAGAATATGCAAAATCATGAGCAAGCTCAATAAGCCGCAGATCAGGCCGATATAAAAAGCGGCCCTGAGCGGTACTTTTGAAAAAGCCGCAATCCCGTCCAAGGCAAAGTGCAGCATTTTGCGCACGCTGAACTTGGATTTACCGGCAAAGCGCGGTGGCGCCACGAAGTGGATTTCCGCTTGATTATAACCGATGGCCCCTACGATGCCACGCAAAAAGCGACCGTGCTCACGGAAACGGAGCAAGGTATCCAAGGCGCGACGATTCATCAGACGAAAATCGGAGCCGCCTTCCACGATGGGCACATTGGCCATTATGTTCATTAACTTGTAATAATATTTTGATGTGAAAGATTTAGCCCAACCCGCATCTTCCGTGGAATCACGAATGGTGCGCACTACATCGTGGCCTTCTTCCCAAAGTCGAACTAATTCCGGAATCAATTCCGGCGGATGTTGCATATCACCATCCATAGTAATGACCGCATCACCGGTGGAATAATCAAGTCCACAGGTCAAAGCCAATTGATGGCCGAAATTACGGGCCAACAACAACACCTTAACATCTTTATCTTCAGCCGCAATATGGCTGAGCATGGTCGCCGAATCATCAGACGAACCATCGTCTACAAAGATAATTTCCTGGTCGTAAGGTAGCGTGTTAAGCACTTTTTTGACCGAGCTGTAGAATTTTTTTATATTTGCCTCTTCATTATATACGGGCACTACTACTGACAATAACATAGGCCGCCTCCGTTTCCTTAATTGCGACTTTATTTTACTAAATTTACGGACCATTGGCAAATAAACAAAATATAAATTAAAAAGTTGAACCCCGCCGAAGCAGAGTTCAACTGACTTTCTGCAAAATCTATTATGTAATCGACTCCGCGTAAACTTTCAATTCAGATTAAAAGCTTAAATCATATACCACATGACCGATTACATTTTTAATAGGCACAGGGCCGATAAAGCGGCTGTCGCTGGAGTGATTGCGATTGTCCCCCATGACGAAGACATGACCTTCCGGTACAACGACCGGTGCCGTTTGACTATATTGCATAGTCGGTTCTTTCGTATAAGGTTCTTCCAATTCCTTGCCGTTGCGCCATACATGACCGTCTTTAAACTCCAACGTATCGCCCGGTAAGCCGATAACACGTTTTACCCAAGCATCATGGCGTTCCGCATCTTTGCTGAAAATAGAAGCGTAGTTCGATACAACATCGGCCACATCATCTTTCCAGGTACGATCACGATTAACACGGCTGTCGATAATAACAATATCGCCGTATTGCGGCATATTGCCTTGAATATGATCTAATTTAGATACAACCAGAAAATCACCGTTATGCAGTGTATCTTCCATGGATTCACCGGATACGCGAGTAATCTGACCCAAGAACAAATGAACTACAATCGCAATAGCGAGGGCAATAATAATCGCATATAACCACTCACCGATTTCATGTATAATCTGCTTTCCAATTGACTTTTCTTCTGCCATACAACCTTCCGGTTTCATTACAACACCGTGCTACCAAGCCCTATTAATTAAAACTTCTAACCACTATGTTGAGGTTTCGTGCCAAGGCGCAACCATTGTTGCAAAACCGGACTCCTTTCTTCAAAGAACCGTGCTGCTATTTAGTGAATCGTCTTCTTCCCGAACTGACCGCCAAATACATCATGCACGTCAGAAATAGTAATAAACGCATTTTCGTCGTTTTCATATACCACGTCTTTCAACTTGGTAATTTCCAAACGCGTCACTACTGAGTATAGCACTTTTTTCGGTTGTTTTGAATAGCCACCTTCACCAAAAAGAACGGTTACGCCACGACCAAGTCGTTTCGTAAGCACTTCGCTGATTTCATCGGGATAATCCGTAATAATCATAACGCCCTTGGATTCTTCAAGACCGGTGATGGTAATATCAATCATCTTATACGCAATGAAGTACACAATAAGGGAATACATAGCACTGTTCCAGCTATATACGAAGCCTGCTGCGCCCAAAATGAATAAGTTTAAAAACATAACAATTTCGCCAACGGAGAAGCTGCTCTTTTTGTCAAAAATAATGGCCACAATTTCACTGCCATCCAAAGAACCGCCGTTACGAATAATCATGCCAACGCCCAGACCAAGAATAATCCCGCCGAAAATCGAAGCCAGGAACGGATCGATGGTCACCGGTGGTACATCATGCATGAATACGGAAAAAACGGAAATACACATTACCGAGAATAAAGTGGCAATGGTAAAACTGCGCCCGATAAGGCGATAGCCTATATAAAGGAACGGTAAATTAAGAATAACTACGAAAACACTGAAAGATATTCCCGTAAGTTCGGTTGCCATCAAAGAAATACCGACTACACCACCGTCGATGATGCTGTTCGGTACGAGAAATACATCCAAACCGAAGGTATAAATCAAAGACCCTACAATCATCCAAAAGTAACGGATTGCATGATCCTTCCATGTTAATTTTTGTGAACGTTTAGCTGCTGCCATTGTCTATCCCCTTTCTTTCTTGCCCAAAATATATTGTTCACCGATTATCCACGCCGTAAAATCATCAACCGGCACCGGTGGATACAGCATGCCTTTCGGCACCAATCGTTTCAAACCGGTAGGCGGATGAAACTCAAAATAACGTTTGCGCGCCACTTCCGTAGTATGTGCTTCTTCAGCGAGCGTCACCGGTAAATCTTGTGTTTTGCCTAAGGCTTCCAATAGGTGAAATACTAATTTATGATTCGTCCCATTACCGCAAATTAATTCATTAATCGCTTTAAACTGTGTAAGAACGGATGTGAGTGATGTTTCAAGCTCGGCGGTCGGAAAAATTGTTTTATATACTAATTTAGCCGCATCTCTCGTCATGACCGCAACGCCGCTTTTCTCGCGGCCCGGATCCACCGCCAACAGTAAAGGCTCGTTGGCGTCTACATTAGCCGCTTTATATAAAGCATCTGTGTCTATTTGCATCCCCGGCCTCCTTTACTATGGCTTTGCCTTCTGTCGGCAAACCGTCTAACATATCCCTACCTATTACCTAAAAATTTTCACAAAAAATGCTGTCGGTAGCTAAGCTAACGGCAGCATTCTATCTGTTCCGGCATAGTAATCAAATCGATACCTCAGTTTATAAGCAATACTCAGCCTACATGCCCTACAAACATAGCTGCAACAGGTGAATTTTCCATTTGCTTTTCAAACGAATCTTTTCGATATGTTTTATTATACCATATAAGTAACAAGGCTTAGTTACTAAATCTTATATAACCTATGCTTTTTTAGCATAATCAAAATCATTGAATCTCATTTTAAAGTCCTACGCCTAAAATTGTCCACGCAACCGAAAAGTCTGATTCACCTCCGTAAACTACAGTGATTAGCATGAGGATGAGTTATTTAACTACTGTTAATTTGACTTACGACTCTGCATTAGCAGCGCGCACCGGATCAAGGCGTAGTTCAATCTGAACCGGACCGGTCGTATAGGTATCTTCATCTACAATCGCTCTGATGCGCACAGGACCACTTAAGCGGCTCAATTGACGAATGGTATCAAATAATTCATCCCCCGGCAAGGAGCCTACGTCACCGGACAACGGATCCGGCAAAATGCCCTTAGCTTTCGCCTGTGCATTCACGTCTTTTAAGAAGGACAATACGGTAAACTGTGCATTGTCGCCCCCTTCAACTTCAGCGGACCAAATCACATCGCCCTTATCGTATACTTTCTGATACGGATAGGCATGAATTTCAGCCAAAGCAGCTTCGCCGTAAATAATATTGGCTGCTGCGGTCACCCGAATCGTCATCGGTTCCGTAGCACTGGCCACCTGTTTGGCTACTTCTTCCAAATTATTGCGACTTACATAAATAACGGCACGGTTTTCATCAATACCGAGACGGCGCAAAATCAAACCGTTTGTGTCATTCAAAATGCTCGTAATCGCCTTAGCGCTTTCATCTTCGGACAAGCCCGGGCGAACCAAGGCCCCACTTAATACTTCACCGACACGGAAAAGAACGGTGCCCTCACGAACATGGGTAATCCCTTCTTCCAAGCGTTTTGTCGTTACCCGTAAGTCTTCAATATGTTGTTCCAATTCGGTTCTGGTACTTTCCAAAGTTTGAATATCTTTGGCCGATTGAGCCAAGCGTGCATCAGCCTGACGGTACGCTTCTTGTACAGAAACGAGCTCTTCACTCATAGCATTACGGGCGGCACGAGCTTCTTCCAATTCTTCCTGCGTTGCCTGCACATCTTTACGCATCGTATTTAAAGCGACAGTCTTTTCACTTAATTCTTTTTTGCCCGCTTCCAATTCTCTATTCTTGGCTGCGACATCACTGTTAAGTTGATCCATTTCCGCCCGCAACTGCTCCATGCCAAAGAGGGCTATCCGAACATTTTCCGATGCAATAGCCAACACCCCTAGGGTAAAGGCGGAAATTAAAATCCCCGTAACAATTGTCATAATAATGGATGTATGTTTAGGCCTGAGGCCAAAAATGGACATACGACGCTTCCCGATTTTAGTACCTAATTTATCGCCAATGAAAGCAATGGCGCCGCCCATGATAGCAATAATTAAAATAATATTTAAACCGACCAACATGTCGAGCGCACTCCTTCCTCTTATAATCAAAATTACCAATTTATCATTAAAACATTTATGGGAGAGACTTATAATAAACCTTTATGCCAAGTCCCGAGGTTTTTATCGTCTTATTAACTCTGCTAATTGAAAACTGAAATATATAGTTTCCGTTTCTATTGTACTCTATTTTCAAGAAAAGAAAAAGTAAACTTCATGAAAAAAATAACCTTGGCAAAACAAATACCAAGGTCATTGTATTTATGTCCCATATTTTATTGCAAAACTTCCTGCATCTACTGTAATCAGCAGCCTGTCGTTTGCCTTTTATTTAGACACTTTCCAGTTAAGCCACAAACCGGCGATAATCCCCAGCGTATCAGGAATAGCGGCCGCCACAAGCGGTGGCAACGCGCCCCCTTTACCAAGCGCACCGGCAAAGGTCATTACCCCGTAATACACGAAGATAATGATAACGCTGAGACCAAACCCGATGGACGAGCTGGAACGCTGTTTTTGAAGGCCTAACGGCGCCCCAACCAAGGCAAATACGAAGCTAGCAATCGGAATGGTAAAACGTTGATACATTTCCATTTCCCATTTAGTAGTACTTACATAGCTTGAACTTAACGCTTTAATTTGCTGACGAAGTTCTTTAATCGTCATTTCGTCAGGATCGCGTTGTTCCTGTGAAATCTGGTCCGGATCTTTAGCGATTGGCAATATCTGGTCTTTAAAACGCATTGTACGTTCTACACCATTGCCGTCAGCCGCCAAATCATAAATGACACCATTGTGCATTACCCAATAAGTACCGTTCCAGGTTGCCGTATCGGCATGTTCAATCTGGGTTACTTCACCATTGGTAAAGAGCTGTGCCGTAACGCCGTTAATAAGCTTGGTAGTGGAGTCATAACGTTTCGCGTACATGAGGGTACTGATATTGTCCCCTTCCATGGTTTTCAAAACAATATGTTCCTGAGCCGGCGGTTCCGCCTGCTTCTTAATTTCATTACGAATAATGTTTTGGTACGCATGGTTAGCGGCCGGCACTACATATTCATTGAACGCAATGGCGCCGATAGAAATGAAGAATGCCGCAATATACACCGGCATGGCTAAGCGCAAGAAGCTCATACCGCCGGCGCGCATTACGATAATCTCACTGGTGCCGCTCAAACGGCCGAAAGCCAAGAGCGAGGCCAAAAGGACCGCCATCGGGAATGTAAGTACCACAATGCTCGGCAAGGCTAAAATAAAGGCCCTGGTTACCGACCATAAGGAGGCCCCGTATTCCGTAATATATTGAGCGATACGGAATAAAGTACCGGTCCCTACGAAAATACTGGTAAAGGCAAAAATACCGAAAAGAAAGGGGCCTATAAAACTTTTTAAAATATATTTATCTAATATTCGCATGTTCTTATATCACCAGCCCCTACATATTAAAACTGTCGCCTAAATAATGCTTACGAGCTATCGGACTGTTAGCCACTTCATCAGCGGAACCTTCCAGCAAAATTTTACCGTTGCTCAAAATATAAGCACGGTCAACGATGCCCAAGGTTTCACGCACATTATGGTCCGTAATTAAGACGCCGATGCCACGTGCTTTCAGATGGCGAATGATGGATTGAATGTCGGCTACGGCAATAGGATCGACCCCGGCAAACGGTTCATCCAACAAAATAAACCGCGGTGCCAAGGCGATACAACGGGCAATTTCCACACGGCGTCGTTCACCGCCGGATAATTGCATCCCCGTGCGTTGGCGCACATGTTCAATGTGGAATTCCTGCAATAACGCTTCTACCGTTTCCTCAATCTCCGCCTTCGATTTAGTCGTTGTTTCCAACATGGCGCGGATATTGTCTTCCACGGAGAGTGAACGAAATACAGATGCTTCCTGCGGCAAGTAACCGATGCCCTGATCGGCTCTTTTATACATAGGCATTCTGGTAATGTCTTTCTCACCGATGGTAATTGTACCGCTATTTGGTTTTTCAATGCCAATAATCATGTAGAAGGTGGTTGTCTTACCGGCCCCGTTAGGGCCCAACAAGCCCACTACTTCGCCTTCTTCGACACGAACACTGACACCATCTACAACATTGCGCCCTTTATAGGTTTTTACTAAATCTCGGGTTTCAATAAACATTCAAGTTACTCCTTACTGCTGCGGCGTGATAATCAACGTACTACGTCCACCTACAGTTTGTACCGAATTATCTTTCATTTCTAATTTTAATTCCGGCGCATTAAGCACATTACCGTTTTGAACGGCATGGGCATTACCGGTTAAATACGCTACCCCATCATCCTGACCGGGCGTCTGGGTGTACACCGCATTATCGGCGCTGGCATCCAAATTGTGCTTAGCACTGTGCAAGGTTACATTGCCCTGTGCAGTGGCACGAATTTCATTGAGCCAACCCTGCACATAGTCACCGGTCAAAACGGCATCATCCATAACGAGTTTGGCATTGCCGCGGGATGTACCGTATTCCGTTTTAGTATTATACGTTACTATATCACCGAAAACTTGCTTATTTTCTTTTTGCAAACGTACATTACCGGTCGCCTGAAGCTGTTCATTATTGGTACTGTGAAGCGTCTGAGCGGATAAGGATGTATCCGAACCAATCATGCTGACACCGCCGGACAAATCAGCTTCCTGCGTTTTTGTATTATACCAGCCGGTTTTACCGGTCATCGTCTTGTCTTCATTGATAATTACCACATTGCCGTTGGCTCTGGCAATACCGCTGTTACCGTCATATTCCAAGGTATCGGCGGTAATGGACAGATTGGACTGAGCCGCCCAAACCGGCACGGCAAGGCCTATTGCAAGCGCGGTAACCGCCATTATTTTTGACAATTTCATCTGTCAAATCCTCCCATCACTTCTTAACTAATTTAGCATGACCTTTAGCCATGACTTTATTCAATACCACATCGGCTTCCAATTGATCACCGGTCACGACAGCATCGCTGTTAGAGAATGTAAACGGTGTTTCAGAAGTCAATTTCTTCGTTTTATTATCAAAAGCGATTGAATCCGTTACCAACTCCGTATCAACGCCGTTTGTGCCTTTAACACCACCGGCCAATTGCATTTTATTATGGTCCCCCGTCATGTAACCGCGCGGTGCCGTTACAACGAGTGTTTTATCACCATCATAAAATGTTCCTTTCATATTCGTCAGGTAAATTTCCTTAGTGTTCGGATTTACTTTAATTTGTTCCGCCGAAACAGACCAAGCCGTCTTACCGTCTTGTTCTTCTGTGATGGTCGATCCTTCAAACGTCACTAAATTCCCCTTCGGTTGTGTCGGATCCGTTTTCGTTTCCGCTTCACCGCTTAGTAATATCCAGATAAACGCCCCTACCAGAGCAAGTACGATGGCTATGACTAAAATCGTCTTCTTATTTTTTAGCATGAACTGCGTCCCTCACCTTCAGTTTTGCCTCAATATCCACTATTTCATTCAGTTTGGTATTCCAACGATGTTGGAACCATAACCATTCGGTAGGATGCTGTCTGATAAAGTCTTCCGTAACGCGTACGGTGGCTTCCGTCAAGCGGTAAATATCTTCTTCTTCATTCCCCGTATCTTCATAGTAAAGCGGTGGCAGTATTTCCACTACATGGCCTACGCCATCCGGCTTGCGATGCGTAAATACAGGTACCACGGGGGCTTTAAATTTCTGAGCAAAGGTGGCCGGACCGGTTACAGCCGATGATTCCTGTCCCAAAAATTCAACCGGTAATCCCTGAATGTAACCATCCTGATCCGCCAAGAAACCTAACAGTTTCTTTTGTTTCATCGCTTTTACGGCGCGAATCATTTCGGAGCCGCCTCGAGCAAACACTTCAAGCCCTACCATTTCACGATATTCATTAAGCAATCGTGTAACTTGTGCATTCGGCTGTTTTTTAACAATCGTTGTGGACGGATAACCGCTGGCAGCCAAAGCTGCGCCCATCCATTCCCAGTTGCCTACATGAGCCGTCAAAATTACAACGCCTCGCTTCTCGGCCAATGCTTTATCCAAATATTCCATACCGTGCATTTCAATATGCTCGGCAATAAATTCCTTCGTTAAGTTTGGCATGTATAAAATTTCCAAAGCGGAGCGACCCAAATTCTTAAATAATTCACAGAGAATTTGTTCCGCTTCTTTTTCTGAAACATTCATGCCCTTCATGACATTATAAACGCCACGTTTAATTTGTTTTTTAGCAAATAGCGAATATAAAGGCCCTAAGCCTGCCCCTATACGAAGTATCGTGCGATACGACAACTTACAAGTCAATGCGCTTAAGCCTTTTAACAGTTTATATTGCCATTCATTTGACATACCGTACGTACCTCCTTTCGCTATTGACCTTGACTATATATTTCATTCTTATAATCTTCAACCAATTCGTCCCAACGTCCGGCTTCTTTAAAAATATGTTCAATGGCTTCACGAATGGCCCCATGGCCGCCCGCTTTAGAAGCCGTGAACTTAGCAATCGCTTTTACTTCCGCTACACCGTTAGCCGGTGCCATAGGATACCCCACCGTGGTAAGGGCTCCCAAATCATTTAAATCATCGCCCATATAGGCCATTTCAGCCGTAGAAATACCTAATTCCTCGGCCAGTTCTTTAATGGCAGCCGTCTTATTATGACAGGCCATGCGAACAAAATCAAACTTTAATTCTTCCGTGCGACGCTCTACCATCTTGGAGTAACGCCCCGTAATAACGGCCAGCTTCAAGCCGCCGCGACGGGCTAAGGCGAGGCCCAGTCCATCCTGTGCATTGAACACTTTTATTTCATCACCGGTGGCGGTATAAATGATACCGCCTTCGGTCATGACGCCGTCCACATCTAAGATTAAACAGCGTACTTTCATTATACAATACCTCGACGCAATAAGTCTGTAATATGTACAATTCCCAAACATTCTTTCTTATCATTAACTACCGGCAACACCGTAATAGGTCGCGGTTGATTCTTTTCCATTAAGTGAAGTGCTTCGGCGGCTAATTTATCCTTCGTAATGGTGCGCGGCATAGCCGTCATCATGTCCTCTACGGGCCATTCCAAGAAATTGCTGCCCGCATCAAGACCGCGGCGAATATCACCGTCCGTAACGAGACCGATTAAACGACCTTCTTCGTCTACCACATTGGTAGCACCAAGGCCTTTTTCCGTCATTACGAATAAGGCATCGCGCACGCTGGCACCTTTATGAACCACCGGATTGTCTTCACCGCTATGCATAATATTTTCAACCGTTAAGAGCAATTTTCGGCCCAACGATCCGCCCGGATGGAAAATGGCAAAATTTTCCGGTGTAAATTTATGACGATCCAACAAGCATACCGCGAGGGCGTCGCCTAAAGCGAGGGCTACCGTCGTACTGGTAGTCGGTGCCAAACCCAAAGGACAAGCTTCTTTTTCCACTTCCACCAACAATACAATATCCGAATTCTTGGCTAAGGTAGAATTATGCTTGCCGACTACACTGATTAACTTCGCCCCGATACGACGTAATGAAGGCAATAAACTAATCACTTCGCCGGTTTCACCGCTATTGGAAAACGCCAGCACGATGTCTTCCGACGTAACCATACCAAGGTCTCCGTGCACACCTTCGCCGGGATGTAAAAATAACGCCGGGGTGCCCGTGGATGCCAAGGTAGCTGCCACTTTACGGGCAATGTGACCGGATTTACCCATACCCGTACAAACTACGCGACCATGGGAATTTAAAATCATATTCACCGCATCGATGAAATTACCGTCTAAAGTTGTGATTAATTTTTCAATGGCTTGTGCTTCTTCATGAAGCACTTGAGCCGCTTGCTCCAAAACGTTCATGGATGTTCCATCCCCTCTATTCGTATTCTTCAATTAGCCTTTAACAATTTTGTCGATAGCTACCAAATCACGTAACATTGCTTCCAAATCGTCCAAACGAACCATGTTAGGGCCATCGGACAAAGCTTCTTCCGGATTATCATGAACTTCCATGAAGAAACCGTCAACGCCGGCGCCGGCAGCGGCTCTTGCCAAATTAGGCACGAACTCACGCTGACCGGAAGAGCTGGTGCCCGCACCGCCCGGCAACTGCACACTGTGCGTAGCATCAAAAACTACCGGATAACCGAAACTGCGCATGATTGGGAAGGAGCGCATATCCACAACTAAGTTATTGTAACCAAAGCTGGCCCCACGTTCCGTTAAGAACAAATTAGGATTGCCTGCTTCTTCTACTTTTTTAACAACATTGCTCATATCCTTCGGCGCCAAGAACTGGCCTTTTTTAATGCTGATTGCTTTGCCGGTTTTGGCAGCACCGTATACGAGGTCGGTCTGACGACATAAGAACGCCGGAATCTGCAATACGTCGAGTACTTCAGCGGCCGGTTCAATCTGTTCAATGGAGTGAATATCGCTGATAACCGGAACCTGTAATTCTTTTTTAATATGAGCTAAAATTTTAAGACCTTCTACAAGACCGGGTCCGCGGAAAGAATTAAAGCTGGAACGATTGGCTTTATCGAAGGAAGCCTTAAAGATATAAGGAATGCCTACGCGTTCACAGATTTCTTTGGCACGACGACCAATATTGAGCGTCCGTTCCGGATCTTCAATTACACAAGGACCGGCCATTAGGAAAAGACCTTTACCACCACCAAGGGTTAAGTTGCCTACTTTAACTTCTTTCATGAGTATCTCCTTATATAATACACTTCAAATTTAAAATTTTTATGGAAAAACCGATATTTTTGCTCTTAGCGGCCTTGTTTTTTTAAAATTTCATTAACAGCAGCCAAATCTTCCGGCGTATCAACACCGATAAAACGAGCATCGGTTTTTATAACTTGAATAGCAATTCCATTTTCTAAAGCACGAAGTTGTTCCAATGATTCCGTAAGTTCTGCCGGAGTTGGCTCCATCTTCGCAAATTCCAGTAGAAAATCGCGCGTATAGGCGTAAATGCCGATATGCTTAAGCGGTGCATTCTTAAAAGCATTGCGAGGATAGGGAATCAAAGAGCGTGAGAAATACATGGCCTGCCCTTTAAGATTGCAAATAACCTTTACTGCTGACGGCTCATTATATTCCGCTTCAGCCAATGGGGCGCCTACGGTCGCCATTTTAAGCGCACCGTCATGACGGAATAAATCACCCAAGCTATCGATTAAACCCGGCGCAATCAAAGGTTCGTCGCCCTGTACATTGATGATTACATCAATATCAGGTCTTGCTTCAGCCACTTCCGCCAAGCGATCGGTACCGGTCAAATGATCGGCCTTCGTCATAATAGCTTTGCCGCCAAAGCCCGTAACAGCATCAAATACGCGCTGATCGTCCGTAGCCACAATGACTTCATCAGGCACCGCAGCCTGCGATACTTGCTCGTAGACACGCTGAATCATCGGTTTGCCCGCAATATCCGCCAATGGCTTACCGGGTAAACGGGTTGACGCATATCGTGCGGGAATGACACAAGCTATTTTCATAAAGTATCCTTCTTTCCTACGCCTTTAATATAGGCCTTAAACTCTTCTTCCCCTTTGGCAAATTCAATGCCGATAGGGATTACATATACCGGTATCTTCAAATCATGCACGGCTTGCATTTGACTTAATTTAACCGCATCTTTTTCTGTCGTCACAATGGCTGTAGCACCTTTGGCAAACGCGGTACACCACATTTTAACCACATCATCGGTAGTATATTCATGATGATCGCCAAAATCCAAACTTTCAATCACTTCATAGCCAAGGCTGTTTACAGTATGCTGAAAGGATTCCGGACGACCGATACCGCTCACCGTTAAAAACTTGTGAGACACTACGAGCGAAGGTTGTGCTTCTTCATTGCGCTCCCAAGAATCCAAAGTTTGCATGCCCAACGGCTTGTGAATGGTTTCTACAATCGGAATATTCGGCGCCAACTGAGTGAGGCGATGTTTAATACCGAATAAAATATCTGCTGGTACCTGATCCGTCTTAGTCAAAACGAATACATCGGCACGCCGCAAACCGTCCAGCGGTTCACGCAAAAGGCCGCGCGGTAATACATGGTCATAGCCGAACGGATTGGCCGCATCAATAAGCACGATATCTAGATCGCGAGCCAGTTTGCGATGCTGAAAACCATCGTCTAATACAAGTATATCACTACCGAGCGTTGCTGTCGCTACTTTGGCCGACGCTGCACGCTCACGACCGATAACCACACTGGTGTGCCCCAGCCCTTTACCTAAGAGCCAAGCTTCATCACCACTCACGGCAGGGGTAACTTCCAAGCGACCGCGGCGCGATACAATGATGGTATCCTGATTATCCTCGGCCCGATAGCCTCGACTCAGTACAGCCGGTGCCATATTAAGCGATTCTAAATATTGACAAATATAGCGCACCATCGGTGTTTTGCCGGTACCGCCGGCCGTAATATTGCCAACGCTGATAACAGGCACGGTAGCCCTGGTAACGCCTTGGAGCTTATCAAATTTCTGATTGCGATAAGTCGCCCCTTGCGCATATACCTTACTTAACAAACCGAGACCGCCTCTGGCAACGTCTGCCAACGGCCCTTTCGCCCGACCGCTCACCAACTCTTTGAATAGTTGTTCCCCTTTCATGAGCTCTTACCTCCTTTGCCGTAACTTTATAATTCAATTCAAGTTACGGAATGATGTGATAGTTTTCAAATAATTTACGCAACTCTTCCGTATTGCGCTGGGTGGCACCGCGGTTTTCATAAATGATTTCCAAACAATTCCACCCCATCGCTTCGCGTCGCTCCTTATCGCGGCAAAGCTCGAGCATTGTGTCGGTCAATGCTTTGCCGTCCTTAACCATAAGACACGCATCTCTTGAGCTTAAGAGTGAGTAAATTTCTTTAAAGTTGAACATATGCGGCCCTACCAAAATCGGTTTGCCGTGAGCCGCCGGTTCTAAAATGTTATGGCCCCCGGTCCGTACTAAGGAACCACCTACAAATATAATATCACCTAAGCTGTAAAGCCTACCCAATTCACCGATTGTATCGAGTACCACCACCGGCGTTTTCTCGTGAACCGGTCCGGTCATAACACTGCGACAAATCGCCTTGAGACCATACTTTTCAGCCAAACTTTTAACGTCATTGCCGCGCATAATTTCACGAGGCGCAATGAGTAAACGAGCTTCCGGATATACCTTTAAAATCTCATTAAAGGCTGTCAAAACAGCATCTTCCTCGCCGCGATGGGTACTGCCGGCTACAATAATCGGATGATTGCGACCAAAGCCGAATTCATCTTGAAGTTTCTTTTTCTCTTCGTCCGTTACCTGAGCGTAAGTCTGATCATACTTCGTATTACCGGTTACAGTAATGCGGTCCTTAGCCGCGCCGAGGTATTCGATATATTCCGCATCCAATTTAGACTGCATGCAGAAATACTGAATGGACGCGAGCATTTCTTTCGTAAAAGAACGAATCATCCAGTACCGTTTCATACTGCGATCGCTGATGCGGCCGTTTACCATCATAACCGGAATTTTTTCATCTTCCGCAATACGCAAGAAGTTCGGCCAGATTTCCGTTTCTACGAGTAAAATCGTAATCGGTTTAATGATATCCAAAATACGACGGGTCAAAAACGGCAAATCCAACGGGAAGAAAATAATCCCCTCCGCTTCCGGAATAATGCGATGGGCCATAGCATGGCCGGTAGCGGTAACTACCGATACGACTACGACCGCTTCTGGGAATTTCTTTTTAATATCTTTTACAATCGGACTGGTTGCCACAATTTCACCTACCGATGCGGCATGTACCCAAATAGCACGACGACCTTCGATTTTGCGCATCAATGAATCGGGCATAAAACCAGCACTCTGCCGAATACGCTCATAGAAACCTTCTTCAAACGCCAGTCGATAGAGGATGACCGGTATCAAACCAATCCAATATATAATTAGTAATACGTTGTATACCCAATACATCCTTAATGTCCTTTACTTGCAAATTGCACGGAATATAAATGTTGATAGAGACCATTTTGAGCGAGGAGCTCTTCATGGGTTCCCACTTCTTCAATATGTCCCTGACGCAACACAATAATTTGATCTGCATTCTTGATTGTGCTGAGACGGTGAGCAATAACGAACGCCGTACGGCCTTTCATCAATCGCTCCAACGCTTCCTGCACGAGCTTTTCGCTTTCCGTATCGAGGGCCGACGTAGCTTCGTCCAAAATCAAGATTTTCGGATTTTTCAAAATCGCACGGGCGATGGCAATGCGTTGACGCTGACCGCCGGATAAGGAGCTGCCCCGCTCGCCTACCAGGGTATCAAAGCCGTGCGGTAATTTTTCAATAAATTCCAGCGCATTAGCCGCTTTCGCTGCGGCATACACTTCCTCTTCCGTACCGTCTAAACGACCGTATAAGATGTTATCGCGAATGGTGGCGTTAAAGAGCATTGTTTCCTGCGGTACCAAGCCTACCTGTTCACGCAAGGAGTTAAACGTCACATCGCGCACATCAATGCCGTCGATACGGAGTGCCCCCGCCGTTACATCGTAAAAACGCGGCAACAAATTGGCAATGGTTGTCTTGCCCGCACCGGATGGACCAACAATGGCCACTACACGACCGGCCGGTACGGTAATGGATACATCCGTTAAAGCCGGTTTTTCACCATCATAGGAGAAGGACACATGGTCAAATTCAACTTGACCAGAGAGTTCCGGTAAGGCAATCGCATTCGGCTTCTCCTTAACCTGTGGCTCAGTGTCCAAAATTTCAAAAACACGGTCGCCCGCAGCCATGGCTTTTTGAATATTGCCGTATACTTGACTCAAGCGTTTTACCGGATTCGATAAGTTAATCGCATAGATTAAGAAGGCGATTAAGGAACCGGCGGAAATAGCCCCCGTTACTACATTATAACCGCCATACCAGAGAATGACCGTTACCGCAATGGCTGCAGAAAATTCAACGAGCGGACTCAATAAGGCGGATAACTTAGTGGCTTTCATAGCAGCCAAAAAGTTACGCTTATTTTCCTTCTCAAAACGCACCACTTCATAATCTTCACGGGCAAAAGAGCGCACTACGCGAATACCGGAAATAACTTCCTGCAAAAGGGATGTAATATCCGCAATACGGCCCTGCACATCATGACCGGCCAAGCGAAGTCGCTTGCCGAAAACATTGATAAGGCCAAGCACGACCGGTACGATGATGAAGGTTACCAAGGTCAACTTCCAATCGATGAGAATCATGGAAACCAAGGAACCGATTAAGGTAACCCCTTCCGTAATGAAGGAGATCAAATTATCGACGATGGCCGTCTGCAAAGCACCGACGTCATTGGTTAAATTACTCATGACTACGCCCGTTTTACGACGGTCGAAATAAGCTTGATCGAGGCGCTGTAACTTTTTAAACAAGGCTTCGCGAATATCGATGATAACTCGCTGACCTACATAACTCATGGTATAGGTCTGACCGTAAGTGGCAAAACCGCGCACCAAAAAGACCAATAAAATGGCAACCACGATGAGATTTAACATCTGCATATCTTTCGCCTGCAGCACATCATCCACTACATTTTTGATGAGCCAAGGCACCACTAAATAAGCGGCTGCCGCTATAATCATACAAATTAAACCGAAAATCAAACGTCCGATATACGGTTTAATGTACACTAATAATCGTTTATAACTTCCCATTCATATCCTCCGGAACCATTTATTTTGCAGCGCCGGCCACAGTAGCTACCAATTGAGCTACCCGCTTAACCGCGCCTTCACCGCCTAAGGCTTCTTTGACGGCCTGCAAATCATCAATCATGGTATTTCGTCTAACTGAATCCTCCAATAAAGAGGTCAATTCCTTAGCAATATTCACAGGAGTTACCTGCCCTTGCAATAATTCGGGAATCACTTCGCGGCCCGCCACAATATTCGGCAAGCCCACATGGGTTAAATTCACCAATAGTTTGCCCAACATAAAGGTAACCGGTGACAGACGGTACAATAAAATTGTGGGTAAACCCATAAGTGCCGTCTCCAGCGTGGCCGTCCCTGATGCAGCGAGACACACATCACAGCTTTGCATCAAATCATAAGTATGGTCTTCCGTAATCGTAACGGGCACCTTATAGTTAGCAACAATAGCTTCTAATTCTTCTTTGTCAATCGTATGGGCCCGAGGCAAGAAAAACGCCAAATTGTTATGCTTTTGTATAACAATCTCCGCCCCTTTGAGCATGCGGTCGAGGAGCCCCAGCACTTCCTGCTTACGGCTTCCCGGCATAAGCAGCACCCGCTTAGTGGCGGGATCCATATGGAAGTAAGCCATCGCTTCGTCCTTCGTCATGGACGGTTTCACAATGTCCACCAAAGGATTACCTACAAATTCCACATCTACGCCGAATTCACGATAGGCCGCCGCTTCAAAAGGAAATATGGACGCCACTTTGGTCACCGTCTTGGCAATATCCTTGCCGCGACTGCGATGCCATGCCCATATGGTGGGCGCAATATAATAGACAACGGGAATCCCCAAATCATGAGCGACTTTCGCCAGTTTCATATTGAAGCCGGGATAATCAACACAAACCAAAACATCCGGCTTTTCCCGAATCATAATATCTTTTAAATAGGCTCTCAGTTTGAAAAAAGAAGGCAAGGCCTTAACAATTTCCACGATGCCGATATAGCCGAGCTGTTTAATATCGTACACAATATTAACGCCCGCATCAGCCATGCGCGAACCGCCCATGCCAAGCATGGTTACCTCGGGATATAAGGTTTTTAACGCGCCGGCAACACTGGCCGCATGCGTATCGCCCGATGCTTCTCCGGCGGAAAACATGACTTTCATCAGAACCTCCAAGACATTAATTACGCTCTATCAAATTGTAATTCAAACATCTTTGCCATTTGAATTACAATGTATTCTCTATCAGAATTATTCTTCTTCCGGCCCGTCAACGGCACAGATAATAAGGCCTTTTTCGTTAGCCAATTTAATAACTTCGGCCTGCTCCACAAAGATAGTGCGCTCCGCTTCCATAGCCAGAATTTTGCAATCACTCTCCAACATGGATTGAATGGTTGTAAGGCCTACAGCGGGCACGTCAAAACGCACATCCTGTCGCGGTTTGGCTGTTTTTACCACAACCGCATTACCACGACCCAAAGCACCGCCGCGCTTAATACACGCATCGGTCCCTTCAATCGCTTCAATGGCCATAACCGCCATATCTTTGACGACAACGGTTTGACCGATGTCGAGTCCGCCCATTTGTTTTGCCACATCAAAACCGAAGAGGATATCCGCCATTTGTTCCTTATTAGGTTTGGCCTTCGTCAGAACACCCGCTTTCGGCATAAGAGGTTTCATATAAACGGTTTGGTCCACCACCTGAATACCTTCTTTAGCCAATTCCTCCACGATAGTCAACATAATCGTGTCGTCCTTGCGATTGCGAAGTTTCGTGAGTAACTTAATGGTCCGCAAATCAGGCATAACCAACCCTTTAAATAAAATCTCTTTGGTTACTTTGCCGAGCATGGTCACTTCCGTGATGCCTTCCTTATGAAGTGTTTTAAAAATTTTATCTATCTTCGCCACATTGATTTCATAGAAAGCATCAGCTTCCGCTTTCAGCTCCGGTTCCGTGTCGGGAATAACAGCAATAACGACTACTTCATAGCCTTCCGATTGCGCTGCTCGTAAAAATTCCACCGGCAATTTACCTACGCCGGCCAGTAATCCGACTTTTGCCATCGTTTCCTCCCAGTTCTTTGTATTTAAAGACATAATATATAATATTATATCAAATTTTACCTCATTTTTGAACAAAAAGAGCCTTCCCTTTCAGGGTCAAACCACTCTTTTGACCCGTCAAGGCAAGACTCTTACTTTTTAATCGCGGCGAAGACGCATAATGCCACGGTCTGCATTGCGCAAGAAACGCAATAAGTTCTCAATTTCTACGGAAGAGTTTAATTGCATTTCCATTTCTTCAATCGCTCTGGACAAACTGAAACCGGAGCGATAAATGATGCGGAATGCCTGTTTCAAATCATGGCGTACTTCTTCAGAAATTCCGGCGCGGGATAAACCTACGGAATTAAGACCGATTACACGAGCCGGCTGGCCGTCGGCAATTACGTAAGGCGGAATATCCTGCACTACTTTAGCCATACCGCCGACCATGGCGTTACGACCGATTTTTACAAACTGATGAATGCCCGCAATACCGCCGATAACTACTCGATCTTCGACGATAACATGACCGGCGAGACCGGCACAGTTACTCATAATTACATTGTTGCCTACGATGCAGTTATGGGCCACATGAGTGCATGCCTGGAATAGGCAGTTATTGCCTACGCGAGTTTCTTCACCTTCACCGGTAGCACGACTGATGGTAACGCATTCACGAATGACCGTTTCATCACCAATATTGCAAAAGCTCTTTTCACCTTTGAACTTTAGATCTTGAGGTTCTAAACCTACAGCCGAACCCGGGTAAAGTTCACAACGTTGTCCAATGGTAGTCCAACCGCCTACGACTACATTGGCACCGATTTTGGTTCCGTCACCGATGGATACATTTTCACCGATTACGGCACCGGGGCCGATAATTACCCCTTGGCCAATCTTAGCGTCCGGATGAACCACCGCGGTGCTATGTATATTAGAGGTAGCATTCTCCATGCCTACTACTATCATCTATGTCACTCCTTGCTCTGTTGAGATTGCGACTATTACGCTAAATGTTGCTTTATTAATAACATAATCGTAATAAACTTAAATTAGTGAACATTCATTTTAGAAAGTTTTACAATCAAGAACAGAGAAATTTTATAATAATTACGAGAAAATATATGTTTATCACATTTTATCTCGATTTTTTAAGGTTTTACTTCTTAACAAGTGCAAACATGTACTCGCCACTGGCTACCAATTTATCACCAACGTAAGCTCGGCCTTCTACCTTACCCATCATGCCCTTAATTTTTACAACATCCGCTTCCATGCGAACTTGGTCGCCCGGTTTTACAGGATGACGGAAACGTACTTTATCAATGCCGGTAAACATAGGTGTAAGACCACGGTTTTCTTCCGGATACAGAAGGGCAATGCCGCCAACTTGAGCAATCGCTTCCGTTAACAATACGCCCGGCATTACCGGATTACCCGGGAAATGACCTTGGAAGAATAATTCATTCATCGTAGCATTTTTAATGCCTACGGCACGTTTCATAGGTTCCAATTCAATAATACGATCAACCAATAATAGCGGGTATCGATGCGGTAAAATTTCCATAATGTCTTCAACTGTAAGAATCATCTTAATCCTCCTTCATTTCTTGCAAAATTTCACGGGCCAAGCGCGAATTTAATTCATGACTGGACTTCAACGCAATAATGTGTCCTTTAATCGGACCGAGGAGAAATAAGTCCCCCAGAATATCCAATATCTTATGTCGAACCAATTCGTCATCAAAACGCGGTACGGATAAACATTTGGTATCATCATAAACCAAAACATTATCTATATTGCCACCTTTAGCCAATCCCATGGCTTGCAACTGCTTTAACTCACTCATAAAACCAATGGTTCGAGCCGGTGAAATTTCACGGGCAAACACGTCAGAATCTATATCAATATCCACCTGTTGCGTCCCCAGTAGCGGATGATTGTTGACCGAAGTAAAAGTTACTCGTAAACCATCATAAGGTACAATTAAAATATAACGATCGCCGTCGTATACAGTATGAGCCTGTTTTACGGCATATACCTTGCGCTCCGCAGCCAATTCTTTAACGCCTGCGGTTTGCATCAAATCGACAAACACAGCTGCACTGCCGTCACCAATCGGTGGTTCCGGCGAATTCAATTCTACATAGCAGTTATCTATGCCCAATCCATAAAAAGCAGCCAATAAATGTTCTACCGTAAATACTTTGGCTTCACCCGATTCCAAGGTGGTTGCTCGGTTTGTATTGGTAACATTGGCCGGAGTTGCTTTAACTGAAGGATTCCCCGGTAAATCAGTGCGCACAAACACAATCCCTGTATCAGCTGTTGCCGGACGTAATGTCATGGTCACCGGCAGACCGCTATGGAGTCCTGTGCCTTCATAGGCAATTTCTTTAACGAGGGTCTTTTGCTTAAGTACCATCAGACTCCTCCTTTCCTTGTCATAACCTGGGAACGATAAGAGTGACCCCACTATTCGATTGCACATACATTGCGAAAGGTCACTCTTTAATACACTGTCTTTTATTATATACTATTCTCAAAAGACATGGCAAGTATGGCGTCAGTCCTTCATTGGATCCGGTGGTACTTCCATTTTACCTGCATAATAACGGCGTGTCCACTTCCAACGATTATGAAGCCAGAACCAGTCTTCCGGATAGCGTCTGATATAGTCTTCAATCCATTCATTCAAGCGAGTCAACGTAACCGCCGTATCTCGTTTTTTGTCATCCGTATGTTCCGCATAGAACGGCGGATGAGCGGTAACGATGTATTTTTCTTCAAATTCATCGTAGCGAATGGTTACCGGTATAATCGGAACATCTTGCATACGGCCCATTACGGCCGGTCCTACAGGGGTCAAGGTTTCATAGCCGAAGAACGGCACCAATTGCCCTTGAGCCGCCGGATCCTGGTCCATAATAAGACCAATCATTGAACCTTTTTGAAGCTCTCTGATCATTTCGCGCACACCGGTTTTATACGTCACATGCTGATGCATGAGCGCTCTATATTCATTGATAAATTTATCGGCGTCCCCATTTTGTCTCATGGCAACCGATATTAACGGATAGCCTTCGGATGCTAAAATACCGCCCAGAAGTTCCCAGTTGCTGCTGTGAATCGCCATGAGCACAGCCCCTTTACCGCCTTCTTGAGCATCATCCAAATATTCACGGTCAACCCATTCGAACATCTCTTTATATTTGCCATCCTTAATTTCAGGATAACGCAATACATCGATAATCATACGTCCGAAGCGGGTTGTACTCTTTTTAGCTATTCGTCTTGCTTCTTTAGGATCGTCTGTAATATTGCAGAATAAAATCTGCCCTATAGCCAGTTTGCGGCGTTTTGGCGGCAAAAACAGCCAAAAAATCTCGCCCAGCAAATAGCCAATACCATATTGTATACTATGAGGCATCATACAGATAAAAGCACTAAAGAGCTTCATAAACCTATACATATACTCTCCTATTTCGCCGCCAATTCTTCTTTTAAGGCAGCCAGTTCTTTTTCTAAACGCTTAATTGTTTTGGCCATATCCGGCAAACGATTTTCATAAGCAGCCAATTTAAGCCATTCCTTATGAGGTCGATGCGGATAGCCGGCATAGGTTCCGTTGGCCGGAACATTCCCGACAATGCCTGTTTTCCCTGCAAAAGTAACATTGTCACCAATGGTAATGTGGCCGGTACAACCGGTCTGACCGGCAAAAATTACATGATTGCCGCATTTGGTACTGCCTGCAATACCAACCTGCGCAATGAGGAAGCAATCTTCACCGATTTCAACATTGTGCCCTAAATGCACCAAATTGTCAATCTTAGTGCCTCGTCGAACCAATGTGGAGCCCATGGTTGCATTATCAATACAGGAGCAAGAGCCTACTTCCACATCATCTTCAAGGATTACATTGCCAACTTGTGGGATATGCGTATGTTTCCCCGCTTCGGTAGCAAAACCGAAGCCTTCACCGCCAATAACGGCTTTAGCTCTAAGAATTACGCGTTTACCTAAAATACAATTTTCATGAACAATGGCACCGCTGTATAAAGCGGAGTCATCGCCGATGCGTACATTATGACCTACGTAAACATACGGATGTAATACGACATTGTCACCGATAACCGCATTATCATAAATAATGCAGTATGGTCCTACCGTTACATTCTTGCCCAATGTTACATTGTTGCCGATAATCGCCGTTTCATGAATACCGGTAGGAAATACTACCGGCGGATGGAATATCTGTAAAATCTGCGCAAAAGCGGCCTTAGCATTATGAACTACAATTTGAGGAATGCTCACATCGGCCAACGGTGCTTCTACAATGACAGCGCCTGCTTTGCTTTGCCCTACATGTTCACAATATTCGCCTATGGCAAATGAAATTGCCTGCGGTGCCGCTTGATCGAGACCACGGGTTTCTGTAATCTCAACGCTGCCGTCACCTACTACTTTACCTTCTACACTCTTTGCCAGTTCCTCAACTGTATACTTCACCGTGAAAGTCTCCTCTCGCTGCCCCTATTAATCGTTATTATTTGTTAGCTTCAGTGCTGCCGGATGCTGCGGAACTTGCTGCACCGTTATTGGCATCACTGCTTGCTGCCTGGTTAGCATTGGCATCGCTGGCATTAGCCGCTTTGCCCATTTTGTTCAATACTTCTTCAGTCAAATCAACGCCACCGCTGATTAACGCATTCTTTTCAACTACGGCAGTAATATTTTTTTCTTTCGCAATCGCCTGTACATTCGTATCTACAGCGTTACGGAAATCATTAATCATAGCCTGCTGATACGCCTGGAATTCCTGCTGTGCTTTTTGCTGATTCTGCATCATAGTGTTGGCATCCTGGCCGGCACTCTGATCCTGAGCCAAACGAGCATTAATTTCAGTAAATTTAGCCTGCAATTTAGTATTCGTATCCTGACCTTTTTGGCTGTCAGTCATGATTTTTTGCATATCTACATAACCAACCTGTTCAGCAGTACCGCAACCGGCAACCACACCTACAGATACCATCATAGTTAAACCGGCCAAAATACGTTTTACATTCTTATTCATTGTAAAAAACTCCTTTTATTGAGCAACCGAATAGGATGCAATAATAGCATCGGTCACATCAGTTGCATTAACATTTGAAACTTCATCAATAACTATTAAATCAAGGTTCTTTTCCTTTGCCACCACCATGGCGCGCATGCGTACATCTTCCAAAATGGCGTCATGAAGGGCTTCTACTTCACTTTGTTTTGCTTTCATGCGTGAATCCCAGGCCGTATTCCACTCTAGCGGGTTTGGCAGATTATTGGTTGCCATAATAGATTCCGCTTTAGCTTTTACCATCATATCACGACGGGTGAGTAATTCTTTTTGAAGATTAGCCGCATAGTCATCCAGTTCTTTTTGACCGGCTGCGCGAATCGGGGTCAACTCGGCATCGACTTTCTGCTCTAAGTCTTGCAAATTACCCTGTACGGATTGACTGCGCGATGCCAAGAGTTCTTGTAACTCTTTCTCTTTGGCAGCCCGTTCGGCCTCAATAACAGCCTTTTGTTCTTCCGTTACCGCTATCGGTGCCGTATTACTGCTTAATTCCAATTGTAAATTAACAATTCGCAAATCCGCTTCCGTCATTTCCGTTTTAACTTCACCGCGATACTTATTGATTAAAGCGATACGCTGTTTTTGATAAGCTACATTCAGTTCCTGTTCTTTAGCTTTTATCTTAGTCATTAATTCCGTATTCAGCAAATCGGTGATTTCTTTATCGGAACCTAAGGCCTGAAGGGCTAAAGACTGTTGCTGCGATTTTTGCGTTAAGCTTTGCTGCTCATTTTTATATTGAGCTTGCAAATCATCCAATTCTTTTTTGGCTTTCATATATTCATCATAGGAAGGATTAAATTTGATGACCTTTTCCATTTTTACAATACCGATTTTCGGCATATTGGGAGTTGCCTTCGTTTTTTGATTATCCAATCGATTATGAATAAACAAGCCCGCGAGTAAGGCGGCTATGACAACGACAACAACAGAAATCCAACGATACTGCGGCTTCATTGTACCGCCTCCCCTCTATTTCGCAAACAAATCATACTCTCAATTATTTCTGACTGCTTGAAGCGTCAGAATCGGAGTTACCGCTCAATTTACGCTGTACTTGATCGGTAATGTCTACACCGCCGTATAATACGGTACGTTTATCCATAACAATGGATAAACCTTTAGCATCGGCTACTGCTTTAGATGCATCACTTACTTCAGATTGAACCTTTTTCTGAATTTCCATCATTTTATCCTGAAGTTTACCTTGGTATTCAGAGGATAAAGCAGCTTTTTGATTATCATCCATATTGGCGGATTTAGCTGTAAATTCATCGTTTAATTGCTTTTTATAATCATCCAATTCTTTATTGGCTGCTACTATTGCCGGTGAAGCAGCATTCAATACTTTAGTAGTATCGATAACACCGATATTACTGTTAGTATCAGATGCCATGGTTGGCGTAGCCATTTGTGTGTACGCGATGGCGCCAATACCTAAGAGGAATATAACGGCAACAAATAAGGATACAAACTTCTTGTTCTTTTGGTTATTAATTAACCGCATCATAGGTAATATACCTTCTTTCTTTTTTGAAAAAATCTATGCATAATCGACTTAAACTTTATATGTCAAAATTCTTATTTAACATTAAATATAGCCGATAAGGCGTAACCAATTATCGTCATCATTGACCACGTATTCCAAAGTCAAATAATTATTCAAATCATAGGCTAAACCGAACTCATTACGCTTGATTTCAAAATCTCGCTGAGCTCGTACATGCCAACGGTCGCCGATGTCCTGACGGAGCCACATACGACTGTATTTATCGGACAAATTGTACTGATACGCCAAGGTCGTGTCTTTGGTAAAATGATACGCATAGGACGGATAAAACGCCCATTTGTAATCATCGGGGAAGAAATTCGTTTCCAAATAGATATCCCCACGGCCCTGCTTGATACCGGTAAACAATTTAAGCCCCACATTATGATCCGTTTCCGTGCCCATATCGAGATAGGCTTCGCCACGCACGATATAGCGGGATGAATCGACTTGAATCTTGAGCAATAAATCGGTACCCAACTGCAACGACGGCTTCATGGAAATACCGAAACGCTGACTGGCCTTGCTATTGTCGAGGCCTTGTTGGATAACTCCCAGCAAATCGCTTTCATGACGAGCAATGAATGATACCGGCACGCCTTCTAAGCCGACTAAATACTCATCATAATAGCGTTTAGTCGCATAGAAAACCGTACTTGGCAATGTGTTTGAAGCAATTTCCGTACTGCTGTGACGGACCACCGCCCCTTGGGGAATTAAATAAACTTTAACCTTCGTCTTGGCGCCCGGTATAATTTCAACTTGCGGAATAAATTCCGACAAAGCCCCTTCCAGCTCATTACGAACCAACTGACTCGTAACAGCCGTCGCCCAATCCAAGGAATCAAGAGGGGCTCCCAAAAGGATTTGTTCAATCCGCGACTCCACAAAGGAAATATCGCGAGCTACCCATTCTTGGGCAAGAGGGGTTAAATTACCGTAATCCACCGTAACAGCTACGGCTTGAATGGTCTGACCGTACGGTCTGAGTCGCACGTCAAGTTGACTGTTCACCCCCGGTGTTATCGTCAAGGACTCCACCGTATAACCGTATAAAATTCGATCGATAATATCGGTTGTTACTTTCTGATATGTCGCTTGCCCGGCTGCCAATGCTTCCGTATCGGTTCCTACATACAACTTATCGGCCGCTGTTTGCACGGCGGCGGTCATACGTTTAGCCAAAACGGCCGGCAACGGTTGCCAACTACCGGAAAGACTCACCGTTACCGACTCAATGGGCTCAGCCTGAGCAACTGTCGTCACCGACGCCATCATACAGAGAGCGGCGGTGACGCGTAAGCCCCATTGTTTCATAATTAGAACTGTCCACCAAAGCTGAAGTGGAATTTGTTATCATCTTTACTTACACCATAGTCGAGACGGATAGGTCCGATTGGTGTGGAAATACGAACACCGGCACCTACGGAGATATTGAAGGATTTATCACCATCGTACCAAGTTACATTCGGTGCATCCCATGCATCCCCCATATCGGTGAAGAGTACACCGGTTACTTTATTGAAGATAGGCACACGATATTCCAAGGTAGCATTGTACATTTTCTTACCGCGGAACTGATCGTCTTCAAAACCACGCAATGTATCGGCACCACCTAAGGTGTAGAGAGCGCTGTACGGTACATCACCCTGTGCCCAACCTAAACGAGCACGGAACGCGATTACCTGATTGTTGCCAATAGCTTTATAGTTACGATATTCGCCGGTGAATTTGTAGTAATCGAAGTCACCGCCTAAGCCGTGGCCCGCCCATTGAACGGTAGCGGATACACGTTTACCGCGTTTAGGATCGTAGATGTTATCACGGGAGTCGTACACTTTCTGCCAAGATACGCTGTTCGTACGACCGAAGTTGTTCTCGATGTAGTTATCGTCTTTAAAATTATACGAAGTATAAGTTCCATCATCATTTACTTTGCCATTGTTCCAACGATAACTACCATATTTCTCTGGCATATAACCTTCTCCACCATTTTCAGCATAGTTATAACCGCTGTTTTCATCTTCGTCAAACTTCCAGCCGTCTTTACGGGTTTCCAACGTTACATAGTCACGGGTATATTCGCCGGTCTGACGACCTAAGGACACGTTAATCCCTTTCTGCGTTTTTACATATTGAGAAATTTCATCCCCGTCCGAGTTATAGTCGGTATAAGTATCTTCACGGTCGAAAATAGTTAAGCCAAGGGATGTACCCTTGCTGTCAATCCAAGGACGCAAGTAGGATACGGAGTAGTTTTTATAACCGGCCGTACCGCCGAATTCCCAGTGAACTTTGATTTTGTCACCGGTACCACGCAAGTTATCTTCCCCAACTTCTACGATACCAACGAAACCGTCGGAATCAGAGTAACCGGCACCTAAAGTAATCGTACCTGTTTTATGTTCCAATACGTCGATTTCGATAACTACTTTGTCAGGTGTGGAACCTTCCAACAAACGTACGTTAACGTCATCGAAGTAACCTAAGTTATATACTTTTTCAACGGAACGACGAACGAGGAATTTATTGAATGGCTGACCTTTTTTCTGGTTGAATTCACGAAGAATTACATAATCTTTAGTCTTTTTATTACCATGTGGCACAATATCTTCTACGATACCTTCCGTAATGGAAATATGAAGGACACCGTCTTGGTCAACGGCCATATCGTTAACACGAGCCAAAATGTAACCGTCACGGTTATAAGCGGCGTTGATCCCTTGAATACGTTCGCCTACTCGAACTGTATTAAGCACTGTATTCGGCTGTACGTTCAAATAGTTAACAAGCATTTCGTTGCTGTAAACTGTATTGCCTTCGAACTGTACGGATTTTACAACCGGGTTAACCGTTACTTTGTAAGCCACTTTAACGCCTTCCGGTACAACAGTAATCACCGGATTAATTTCGGACAAATAGCCGCTGGAACTTAACGCGGAAATATCCGCTTTAATGGCATCAGCCGTTAAGGTGTCACCAATGTGGCTTTTTAACAAGGCGAGGTATTCATCCTGCACTTCAGCCGGTAAACCTTCAATAGAAAAACCGGTCATTACTTTGCCTTCATAAGGCTTTAATTCTTCATCCGTAACGCCGGAGAAATAGCGTGCGTCCGGTGTGGTAATGGCTGTCTGTACGCCGGCTGCCTGTTGTTCTTCTAAACGGGCCCCTTCACCTTTGGCAACGGTCAAAACCGCTGAGTCGGTAGTAGCTAACGATGAATTGTCCAACTCGATACGTTTGGCTTCTTGTTCGTCAGATTTCTGTGCTTCTTCAATCCCGCCACGAGCCGCTGTAATAGCGTCTTGAGCCGCTTGGTCTTGAGCACTTACCGCTGTAACTGCGGCAGTTGAATTCTGCGTAGTTGCTGTACTCGTTTCATCCGCAGCCCATACGGTAGTACCGCTCAACGCGGCTACCACTGCTACAGCCAACATGTTTTTATAGGCTCTCTTATTCATCATTTACTACATCCTCCTAAAATAATGCCTTCTTATTTATAAACACATTGCTTTTAATGCTTTTAATGTTCTCATTCCATTATTTTCACTGACCTATGGCCAGCTTATATATCCTGATTCTCTATTGTTCTTGTCCGCGCAGACTTCGTCCCCCTTCACGTACGGCTTCTTGAATCTGAGTTGTACTGATTACCGGTGCCGCTACTGATTCGCTAGTTTGTGATTCAGGTGTTGCCGTCTGAACAGCTTCTTCCGTAGCTTGTGGTGTTGCCACAGCATTGTCCGCTTGTGTCGTTACCGCTTCCACATTTTGATTCGTATCAGCAGTAGCTGTTTCAGCTGAAGCATTGACTGTGCCGCCCGCTGTATTCGTTGTGCTATTAGGCGCATCAACAGAATTTGTCGGGGTTTGTGAAACGGCCGGCATATTGCTATGAGGCGTTTCAGACATCGGTTGGTTCTGCTCTTCCATCACGGGTGCTGTATTTTTGACATCACCTTGATGTTGCCATACATAATAACCGCCACCCACCAGCAAAGCCAAACCTACGGCAATGGACCAATAGCCTAAGCGTTGCCACAAAGCGGGTGCTCGTTTTTCGTTAAGATGTTGCATCTCCGCCTGAGCCAGCATCAATTGTAATTGACCTTTAGTGGCAGAATCATCCGCATAAGCCTGCTCAGCTTTATCCAGCCAAGTCTTAACGGAGCGGATTCGTTTCTCCATATTGTCGCCAGTCTTATTCATAACGGCCTCCTTTCATACATTTATATTCGTAAGAAAGGATGATTTTGTGAACCATTTATATCACATTAATCGAAATTATTATATCATATTTACGCTTATTTATTAACAATTTATTGCAATCTTCGCCCTTTTTACCGTAATCAGTCCTTATATTTTAAACGATTCGTATAGAAAACCAATGAATAAAAATCTATAACAGCCAAAATTATAGTTCGTAACTCAAATTAAACGTATTGGCTAGTGTAAAAAAGAATATAGGACAACATCCAACTAAGAAGATACGACCAAGTCAAAATAAAGCAGACAGGAACAATAAGCCGGACAAAACAAAAAGGTTGCAACCCGTTCAGCTTGGCCCTATGTCTGACCTTGCTGCAACAGATTACAACCTTCATCTCTGAATGCTATTTTAATTGAACTTATTAATCATTCCAGAATTTTCGCGTACGACTGAGCATACCGCGCAAACGCTTAATCCCCTGGCGGTGCAAACGATGGATATAGCTGTTGCTCGTATCCAGTTCACCGGCTACAGACGCAATGGAGCGATCCGCTAAATACACTTGCTCCATTACATGCCGTTCTTTGCCCGGCAAGCGTTCCAACGCTTCTACCACCACCTGCTGAAAAGCTTTCGTTTCTACCGCCGATTCAATGGACGGCCCTTCATCAGGAAGCTGTTCCCACCAATATTCATCCTCATCGGCAGAACCGGCTAACACGACACCGCCCTTGCCTTCTTTACGAAGGTAATCCAAGATACGCCCGCGTACGCGATGGACCGCATATAACGAAAAGGCTACCCCCTTCGCATAGTCAAAACGTTCCACCGCTTCAATGAGGCCTACCGTACCTTCCTGGACACAGTCCATCACATCCGGTACCACACGATAATACGCCATGGCTTCACGGAAAACAAGGGGCTGATAATGTTCAATAAGGGCCGTACGTGCCGACTCATCATCATGCTCTTTGTATGCCTGCCATAAAGCACGCTCTTCTTCAGGCGACAATAATTTAATTTTCTCTAATTCCGCTAAATATGAGTCAAGCATGCCGACCCTCCTTTCTTAATTAAAACTGAGTAGTCCACTGACCGCCAAAGTATGAATGGCCATTACTGTTCATCCACCCGTTAACGCTATAGTGGCTATTAATATCATACATAATCCCATAAGCTTGGGTATCATTATTAATACCCGTACTAAAGGTTACCATTAAATCCGGTAACAAGTATTTGCCGATTTCAATATTATAGTAACTGTTTGTATCTTCATTTACCGGTTCATTCGGATCCAACGAGCCCGTAGTAATGTTGATTAAATCCAGACCTAAGGTATCCTTAAAGGCCCCTTCAATATAACCCATTAAAGCTGATCGTACACCGGCTGCAAACAAGGCGTTTACATCATCGGACGATACACTGCTGTCATTACCGGAGCTGTAACCGAATGTTAAGAGCGATACAATTTGACGTTGTTCCAGATGCGGATCGGATGTCAATTTTAAATCCATCTGTTCCACCGGACCGTTTACTTCAAGATATACGCGATAAGAGCGAACCCGGGATTCCGCTTTTACACTTAAAATCGGCAAGAAGGATCCGCGTACAAAGTCGGTTTTACCTTCCGTAATCTTAAACGTATTGTTAAGATACTTCAAATTACCTTCTACGACATGGAATTCGCCGTCAATAAACGGATCTGTCGTAGTACCGCCGATATGAGCCCCGCCGCCGAGGGTGAAGTCATAAAGACCACCGCTGTAGAGGCGAACTTTTTTGCCCACATTCACAGTGAAATCAAGTCCTATCGGAGAACCGCCTTCCTCACTGGTGAGGGATAACGGAATCGTCATGGTATCATTTTCCAGATCAAGGTGACCTACCACCGTCGGCAAGCCGTCTTTGAGCATAACGCCAACTTCACCGTTCAACGGACCCTTGAAGAATTCATGTTCCACTTCAAGGTCGTTCATTTGGATAACGCCGGCGTAATTCGTCAAGGTTGTTCCATTCCAGCTGAATTCACCGGAAAGGCCCGCATTACCTTTACCCATGGACGCACCGCCGATTAACTCGGCTTTTTGCCCTTTAAAAATAAGTTGCGCCGATATATCAGATAAATCTTTTTTAACATCTTTAAAATGTACCAAACCATGGTCCACACTAAGAGTGCCGTTAACCATTGGTTGATCATAGGTACCGGTAATATGAAGGGCACCTTTTAACGGCCCCGTCCCCTCCGTAACAGCTGGGAATAAAAGCGGTAATACGCCAAGATCCGCTTCATTTACATCAAAGGTCAAATCCATAGCCGATTTATCGCCCGGTGGCAAATAACCGGATTTATAAAAAGCGGCTAACGGTACATCACCGCGAAGTTTCGCTTTATACTCACCTCGTTGACCTACCAATTGTTGCAGATGAATAACTTTGTCCTCCATCGTCGCCATAGCGTAGAGGCGATCGATTTGTACTCCGTTAAGACTGGCATTTGTCAACTCTGTGGATAATTCAACATGCGGATTTAACGTTTCGCCGGTCACATTGGCAATTAAATGAATATTGCCGGATGCCGGAACCGACGTTTTAAACAGTGGCATTAAGGAGTCGATAGCTACATTATTGGCCGCAATCTGAATGTCACTTTGACCATCCAAATCAGCCGTACCCAAAGCGGCCAACATACCGTCGCCGATTGGTAACTCTCCTTTATGAATCGTTAATTTGCGGTTTTGCAAAGCCACGTCCACATTGGCAGTGCCCCATGGCTTACCGCCCATAACGATATCATCGATAGTGCCGATTAAGCGGAGATCCGGATTCTTAAGTGTACCGCCTAAATCGAGACGACCGTTAATATGTCCATCCGATTCAGGCACATCAAGTTTGGCCAGTTTCATGAAATTAACCAACTCACCATTACTGATGGTGGCATAGCCGAATAATCGTTGCTCGCCGTTTAATGTCATGCCGCCATCGATGTTGAATTTACCATGTTCCCCTTCTTCAAAGGACACATTTTGCAAATGAACTACCGTCGGGTCTGCATATACATTACCGGAGATATTTTTCAAAGCCATGTCATTAACGACTACATCATTGGAACCTAATCGGCCCTGTACAATCGGCTTATCAATCGTACCGGTGAGCGTCCCTTCAAGCGTCATATAGCCTTCCACATCGGCATAGTCTTTAAGCCATGGTCGTAAATAAATCGTATCGCCGAAGAACTTAAAGTCTAAGCCGCCGTTTTGATAGCGGCCGGCAGCATAGAAAGTAGCCCCATAGGCCTGCGCTACCAAATCACGAACGCCGAGGAAGTCATTAGCGTAACGGAACCCGAAACGAACATCACTGTATAATTTGCCCTGTACCGAACCGTCCCAAGCATGGACAAAACCGCGAATTTGCGGATTGTCTAAAGTACCGCCTATTTCCGTACGCACATCGAGCCAACCGGTAACCTGTAAGTCAGGGTCAACCATGCCGGCTATATTTTCAATACGAACCGTATTGGCATTCGCCTGTAGCTGTAAAGCCTTCGACGGTCCCATATCAATAGTACCGTTTAAGCTGTAGTAACCGTGGCCGTCTTGAACAAAGCCGTTGTTAACAGTTATCAATTTATTACTTACAGTTGCTTCCGCATAGGCATTATCGAAACGAATCCGACCTACATGACCACCGTCGGATGCGACAATAGCCATAACATTCGGATTATCCATTGGTCCCGTCACACGACCGGTAACGGTAGCTTTACCGTCAAGATCCTGTTTAGCATAATCACTAAACAAATCAAGCGGAACATCTTTGGCATCGAAAGCTATGTCGAGGGCATCCTGACTTACATTGCCATAGGCACTAAAGGATCCGGAACCGATTGTCCCGTTGAGATAGTTAATAAAATAATTGCCATTGGCGCCGGCAATTTGACCGGATAAAGAATCGGTCGCAATCGAATCATAGCCAATACCGTTACCTTCAAAAGTAGCCGTAATCGCCGGTAAGGAATCCGTACCGATCCCCTTAAGATAAGCTTTACCGTTAACAGTACCGAATAACGGCTGATCCACAGCCTGCCCCACTAAGGCCAACGGAATATTGGTGCCTTCCAGTGATGCCTCGTACTCTTGCGTTTTCGTATTAAAAGTACCGCGCCCACCGGCCTCACCGCCATTCAAACTAAGTCGAATATCGGATATATCCACAATATCATTTTGATAGGCTAAGGTTGCCAAGCCTTTTTCTAAAATATAGCCTTCGTAATTAACATTGGATGCTTCAACCGTAGCATTCACAATCGGCGATGCCGCTGTGCCATACACATGAGCCACAGTGCCTACAGAGCCGGTAATCCCCTTATCAATTAAGGATTCGATTTGAATATCCTGACCACGCAAGGTAAGATTAAAGTTTGGCTCCGCCAAGTCCGTAATATCAACATTGCCGTGAGCAAAGAATTGCTGATCGTTAATGGCCACACGACCATCCGCTACCATAATATTCGTGCCGTTAAAGGTAACATGAGCCGCCCCTTGGCGAATCTCATACGACTTAGGACTTATGGAATCATTCTGATAATCGGCGGCCAAATTATTAATATCAACGGCCCCTTCAAAATTAAATAGATTATCATTGCGACTGATGGTTAAAGCTATATTCTTAGCGGTACCGCCAATTACTTTGGCATTAATATCGCTTGGAATCAAGTCATTCACATAATCTAAACGCAAGCTGTCTGCTTTAACAAAAAGGGTAAAGTCAGCAGAATCATCATTAGTATAGGAGCCCTTAAGCGTTACAGCCTGCTTATCCACATTAGCTGACAAAGCGCCGTCCAACTTAGGATAATCTGCAAACTTAACAGCCCCGTTAATAGCTTCAACCGCTGTGTGGCGACCATTTAGCCAATCAAGGGTTGCTATGCCGTCATTGACTATGACATTCCCTCTAAACTGCAACGGTTCTTCACTGTCACTCTTTTTGATGAGGGACGTAATATTCCACGAACGGTCTGCCTTCTCTACGGCATGCACGGTTGGGTTATTAAGGGTAACCGATTTTATCAATCGAAGCGGAGCCGACTGACCGAACGGCAACTTTACCGCTTCCAACATGTCGAGCGATACTTCCGTACTCGGCACATCGGCCACGACTTTGCCTTCGGTGTCCTTAATAGACAGGTCGCCAATATGAACGGTACCATCCCAACCGATGTTAAAGGATGAATAATCCGCCTGCCCATTAATTGCTGTATTCAATTGTTCTTGTACGATAGGTCCCACTATCTGCTCCCCAACGGGGCGCAATAGTTGTGCTCCGCCAAAGGCTACGGCCAACACAACCGCACCGGCGAGCCATTTACGCTGTCCCTTTTTCATTTAAAACTCCTCGCACAAAACAGTATCTTACAAACAAATTTACTTCACATCACACACTTACAAGGATTTATTATTTATTCGTTTTAGCCGCTTGATCGGCAACCAAAGTATTCAATGTCTGAGTCGGATTGGCTTCATTAACGAGTGGAGCGGCGCCACCGATTGGTGTTTCCAAAGGCACGCCCATCGCGTATTCCAAGGAGGCTACCGCTGTATTGTAGTTAAACAAAGCATCTACATAGTTATTACGAGCCGTTTCCAATTCAGTTTCCGCATCAAGTACATCAAGGTTGGTACCAACGCCGGCACGATAACGTAAGGAAGCAATACGGAAGTTTTCCTGACCTTGTTCTACCGCCACACGCGTGCTGTCAATTGTCTGTTCAGCGGATTTCATATTTAAATAAGCCTTACGAACAGCTAAATTAATGCTATCCATAACCTGGTAGTTAGCTTCTTTATAACGTTCTAAGTTGGCTTCCTGAACTTTAATGCCTTCACTGGTAGCACCGCCGTCCCAGAGGCTCCAAGATACAGCCGCACCGATACTCCAATTGTCATTGGAGGTACCGCCCCAATCACTACCGGACCAAGCCTGGGTGGCCGTAGCACTTAAGGTTGGCAAGTAACCGGATTTAGCGGATTTAATAGCTTCTTCTGCTGCTTTTACCGCCATGGTGCTCTGAATGAGTTCCGCACGATGCAAGAGTGCATACGCCTGGGCATCGGCCAAAGTTACAGGATACGGTGTATAACCGAGTGAATTATCCGCCGTTTCTACGCTCGTATTAACCGGTAAGCCGATGGAGTTATTAAGGGTTGCTTCCGCCAAATTAGCCGCATTTTGTGCTTCTACCAGGGAAGTCTGAGCATTGGCCAATGATGTTTGGGATGCCAATACATCGGATTTGGCCACGATACCTACATTATATTGCTGATTTACATTTGTTAAATGACCTTCATAATCGCGAACCGATTGTTGGGCAATATCCACCTTATTACGAGCCTGAATCAAGGAGTAATAATTGCTGGCTGCATTTAATTTAGCTGTTTGACGCGCTACTTCCAAGGCTGCATTATAACCTTCACGGGAATAACGAGCCGATTCGATAGCTGCTTCTGCTTTACCGCCGGTATATATTGGTATTGCTAATGAGAACGTATTGCTAGCCGAATCGCCGATTGCGGTGGCTCCGGTCTGTAAAGTACTACTTCCGCGTCCGCCTTTATAGGCATAGCTTACGGTAGGGTTCTTAGCCGCTGCCGCTACACTTACCTGTGCACGAGCTGCTTCATACTGCCATTCGGACTGTCTTACATCACGGTTATTAGCCAAAGCCAATTCCACCGTATGAGGTAATGTTAAGGACACTTTGTCGCCTACTACTTCGTCTTTAACGATTCGATCTGCCAAAGTTTGCTGTGTAATCACTAATGCTGCCTGCTGATATTTGGCAATTTTGGCATCATCATTAGAACCGGCGGCCAATACGCCGGTTACTGTCAAAGACATTGCAATGGCTAAAGAAAGAGCTTTTTTATTTAACATGGTATTACCTCCCAAAATTAAAAGACATATCGAATGCCGTAGAAATTACCACCATTTTCTTCGCTAAACGGACGAATGAATTGAGCGATGGCATATACATCATCAAACAATCTCACTTCACTGCGAATCCGATAGCGCACATCATTTAAATCCATAACGGCCGCGGATATTGTAAACGGACCGCCCATGCCGTAATCGACACCGACACCTACGTCACCGTCAAACAGTCCGCCGCGAATCGAAAAATCATCCGCTACGTATTTGCCATATGTAAGTTCCAAGCGGCTGCCGTTACCAATATTATTCGCTCCCAAGGTGAATAAATTTTGACCGAATTGCAAACGAAAATCCGCGTTCGGATTATATTTATTCTTCGTTGTATTATATAAGAGCTCCATATTGGCGCTTGCCTTAAAAGGGTACTTTTTTCCGGATTCACGACTATCTACGTCGCCACCGGTGAGACGATTTAACTTAGTAGTCAACTGCGCCGTATTATGCAAAGTTTCCTTAATATCCTGACTGCTCTGCGGATCCGTTACGATACCCTGCATAGAAGCGGCCATGGAATTCAAGCTGTCAGTTGTTGTTTTCAAATTATCTAAAATAGTACGCATATCACGAGATGCCTGCCCGTCGCCATCCAAGTTTTGTAAGGATGTATCAAGCTGACCCGTAATCGCCGTCATATTACGTGTAATATCAGTCATGTTGGCTGTAATTTCATTAATGTTGCCCTGATTATCCAGAGCCATTTGATTAAAACGAGCCGTAAGTTCCGCCGTATTATTGGCGATGATTTCCGTAGAGCGAAGGGCATTGCGAAGTGATGTCTGGGTCTGCGCATCGCCGATAATATTATTAATGGAGCCCAAGGTTTTATTGGCTTCTTCCATCAATATGGTAGCTTGCTGCATCGTTTTATCAATATCGCTATGACCGTCACCGCGAATCATGTCACCGTCTTTTAAAAAGACTTGGGATCGTCCCGGCGTAATTTGAATGAATTTATCGCCCAAAATGCCGTCATTGGCCAAGGCAAACTCGGAGTCAATCGGAATCTCCGTATCTTTATCAATATCCATAGTAAGCGTTACCCCTTTGGCGGTAACTTCCATAGAGCTCACGCGGCCCACCGTAACGCCGGAATATTTAACCTGGTTACCGGTCTTAAGACCCGTAACCGACTGAAAATCGCCGGTAATATGCATCCGCGGCGGTTCAAATAATTCCAAACGGCCTACAAAAATGATCGCCGCCGCAAATAAGCAAAGGCCGATAATGGTGAACAAGCCCACCTTAGCCTCTGTATTAAACTTCATCTGTTTTCTCCCCCTTACCGGCGTCATCCATAATATCGCCGCCATGTATAAACTGCTGGACCAACTTATTTTTAGATTTCCTAAATTCAGTCGGACTCGAAACTTCTATAAATTTGCCCTTATCCAATAAGGCAATGCGATCGGCCACATAAAAAGCCGATTGCATATCGTGAGTTACTACAATCGAAGTGCAGTGAAGATGCTTTTGCATACTCCGAATGAGTTTACTGATTGTTCCCGATGTTATAGGATCAAGTCCCGACGTCGGTTCATCATATAAAATAATGCGAGGATTTAAAGCAATGGCCCGGGCCAAGCTGATGCGTTTTTTCATGCCCCCGGACAATTCATTCGGCATGTAGTCGCCCGTATTAGGCAGCTCCACCAAATCCAATTTTTCCTGCACAATGTCCTTAATTTGAGTATTGGTTAATTCAGTATGCTGTCTTAGCCCGAAAGCTACATTTTCAGCCACTGTCATGGAGTCGAAAAGCGCCGAGTATTGGAACACCATGCCCATTTTTTCACGAACTTTGTTAAATTCGTCTTCGCTTAAGCCGACTACATCGACGCCGTCCACCAGAATACGTCCGCTGTTCGGCCGTTGCAAACCGATTATGAGACGCAGAATCGTACTCTTACCTGCGCCACTGCCGCCCAGAACAACTAAGGTTTCCCCATCTTCTATTGTCAAATCTACGTGGTCGAGGATAACCCTATCGCCGTAGGCAACGACCACATCCTGTAATTCAATCATGAATCTCCGGCCTCAATTAATCTCAAACTATAAGTCCAATTTTTAAGCGAACCTATAGTTACTACTATAATTATAAAATATCTGTTTCAAAATTCAATGATAAAACGCCCGCCTTTTAGGTAGGGGAGCAATATTTTTCATGAAAAAAATACCAACGCCAACCGGCGTATCAAAATAATAACTAGAATAACGCCATGGATAAGAAATAATTTAATACGAATACTAAAATAATACTGGTTACCACGGAGCTGGTAGTTGCATTACCTACCGCTTCGGCCCCCATTTTAGTATACATGCCCTTGTAGGAACCAACAAGAGCAATTACGGCGCCAAATACACTGGCTTTGATTAAACCGTAAGTTAAATCACTAGTAACGGCAAAAAGTTGAATGGAATCGGTATACGTCATACCCGCCATGCCTTTAAACAGCGTCGCTACCACATAGCCGCCGCCGATACCGATAATAACACCGTAAAAAGCCAGAATCGGCACCATAATCATGCACGCAATCACACGGGGCACCACGAGGTATCCGATAGGATTAACGGCCATTACTTTGAGGGCATCGATTTGCTCGGTTACCTTCATGGTACCAATCTCGGCGGTAATCGCTGCGCCTACGCGCCCCGATAACACGACGCCTACCAGTACCGGTCCCAATTCACGCCCCATGGCAATGGCCATGATGCCGCCAACCGTACCTTGTGCACCGTAACGAATCAAAATATCGGCAATTTGCAAGGTCATTACAGCCCCGGCAAACAATAAAGTTAAACTGATAATCGGTAACGAATCTACACCCAAATGAGCCATTTGAAATATAACATGGCGCCAATTGGCCTTTGATAATTGTTTAATGGTTTGGCCGATTAATATTACAGCTTCACCGCAACGTGCCAACCAACGTATCACTTCACGGCCAAGCGCTTCTAACCACTGCAAAAGCTTTCCTCCTCTTACATCACATCTATTGAAGTTCATCATATCTGCTTATAATTGAGTATGATTACTACCCCTCATTTTATCACAAAACTTTAGCCATTGTCATCAGTACCAACGATGAATATATCTAAATTTTACAATCTTTTTGAAAAAAAGTTGTATTTCCTTTCAAACTGTGGTCCGGCAATGTAAAAAGGCGATGAACAACATAGTCCATCGCCTTCATTGCTTACTATTCAGTTTAATTTTATTGACTTACAATTTCAGTAGATTCATCCGATTCTACATCAGGTGTATTCGTTGAAGAATCCGGTGCTTTTGTTACCGTATTAGCATCCGCTTCGTTTTTAGCCGGTTTAGTCGAAGACTCATCAGCCTTTTTAGCCGCTTCCTTCAACTTTTTCGCATTTTCACGAGCAAGGCGAGCCTTCTCTTTATCACGATCGGCCGGCGACATAACTTTCAATACGAATTGACCGTCACCGCGGATAACATATTCCGTATCGATTTTAGCCTTATACGGTTCTTTGTCATCTTTGTCGTCAATGCCCGGAATATTTTCCTTCGCTTTGCCTTTCGGTACAGCGCCCGGAATTTTAGTCTCATCGGCTACATCAATTTTAGCGCCCTTCGTATCGGCTTTTTCACCGTCTTCTACCATGCTGACGCCATCTTCCAAGATTTCGACCACAATCTGATTATTCGTATCCGTATTGCGCAGTTCTTTGTAGAACTCGTCAAAATCTTTATACGTTTTCAAACGACGAATAATTTCATCGGTTAAATTGTACTTTTGTTTTTCCAAAAGATATGGCAATGGTACTACGCCGCCACCGCGAACTTCCAAGGTTACTTCCCCATACGGCTGATCCTTCGGCACGGTGAAGAAGATTTCCTTCGTTACCGGTTCTTCACGGAACGGTTGTAATTTCACATTAATTACCACCGTATCCCCCGGTGAGGCTACAGCCGGTGATAACGTAGCATCACCGATTACGGCGGTTTTCTTTTCCTTCGTCAGCGATGCATCTACCTGAATCCCCGCAATTTCATAATTGATAAAACGGTTATTCATGAGCACGTCGATAATATTGTAAAATTCATCAACACTCTTGATGCCGATGGAATCATTGGAATAGAACATATTCGTCCGTTCCAACGGCGGAATATTGATATCTCGCGGTTGGATTTTAAGGGTTAAGGTGGAAGTACCTTCGCCATTGCGGTCCAATGTTTTACTGATAAAATTATAAACCGCCGTCGTGCTTAATGTCGGTGTCAACTCATCCGCTTCCACCACTTTAACACCCGCTTCGCGAGTCCGGTTCATATCGAGATCGCGCACTGTAATCGCCATAGGAATACCGCTCGTAATCTTGCCCGATGTACCGGCAATACCGGCACCGCGGTCTTCTGTAACAGTCCCTACTTCAGCGCCCATGGAGCCGAGCTTAAAGCCGGAATCCAAGCTTTTTACAACGGTAAAAATAGACGCATTATGCATAAAGTAGCCTACGGAGCCGCGTTTTAAAAACGGATGGCCGAATGCGACCACTTTATCTTGATCTACATAGGTTACCGTACCGATAGCACCCAGCTTTAAATCGCCGTCAACGAGCAACGCCGCTACGGAACCGCCCGCTTTAAGCGGTTTAGCCACATCATCGCCGTCGGCCGCCGCCGTATCATAAGTGCTGTACTCATATTCCGGCAACTTTTCCTTCATAAACTTAAGAGCCGACGGATCGAAGCCATAGGCCATAAGCGGTGTGCCCAGCGGAATCAACTGGCTGTCGCGCCAAGGATTGGCTAAGTTCTTTTCATAGGGAATATTCCAAAGCTTAACCATATCTTCGATAGGCGTAATCATACCGATAGTGCCGTCCGCAAAGCCCCAACCGTAGGCAACGGCGCCTACCAACTTGCCGTCAATATACGCGGGACTGCCACTCATACCGTGCACGATGCCGCCCGTTTCATCAATAACGGGGCCGGAAAATTTAGCTAAAATTAAATCGCCCGACGGACCACGGTCTTTCATGACGCCTAAAACTTTCATATTAAAACTGGAGATGTCATCTCCCGTTACTACTGTATCAACGTGTCCTTCCATGCCTGTACGCACATCGGTTACGGGCAGAAAATCAACTGCCTGTGCCGAAGCGGCTACAGTGCAACAAAAGAAAAGCGCCAGTACACCTTTCATATACCGGCGTGATGAACGAAATGGCTTCATTCATAGCTCCTCTCTAAAACTATATGTCAACTGTTTTAACTGAATACTTCAGCGGAATTGCTTTGATTATTTACCATCAACCACAGCTACAACTTGTGCGCGGTTTACTTGGTCGCCGTTTTTAACCGTTACATTCGTTACTACACCGTTAACAGTGGAACGAGCTGCCGGCATTGGGCCTGTTAAGGATTGTACTGTTACCAATACGTCCCCTTCTTTAACAACTGTACCTACCGGTACAACCGATACAACCTGACCGGTTAATACGGATTCCTGGTTGACATTGGCTGCGGAGGCCGTGAAAACAAAGCCGGTCGCCAGGCTTACGCCAACAGCAGCCATTACTAAAAATTTCATATATTTTTTCATACGTAAATCCTCCTTTGACTAACGTCTACATATATTATATCACGGATAAGCAAATTTATTACTAAATCCGCCTCCAATCATTAAAAATTCACATCAGAGGCAACGAGCCCATTAAGGGAAAATTATGATTTCCCCATAGCGCGCCGTGCCAAAACTTGTCTCATCGCGATGAAGATAGGTACCGTTGGCATATAGATCATTATCCCGCTGGTAGCCCGCATCAATGCCCGTAACCGCCCCAAACTCTGACAGCATACGGCCGCCCTGTTCCAAGGTTATACCGGTAGACGCCCGATAATTGCCGGATGCCAAAAGGACAATCAAGGTACCGTCAGGTCGCACCCCTAATAAGGTATGACCGCGATAATTGTCACCGTCAAAATTCGTCACCATACCATTAGTGAGCACAATGCGCTTACTTTGAGCCAAAGTGGTGCCGGCCGCACTGATTTTAACAATCGTAGGCACCACTTGTAAATTCACAATATCGCCGATGCGTAACGCATCAATTACCGGCACCATGGCACCGTGGCCGGACAACACGATATCCGCATCCGCCAATTTAGAATCGTTCGTACCTTTAGCTACAACCACATTGCGCCGCAGCGTTACCTCTTTGCCGTACACATTGGTATGTGTCGATGAGCCGTAAGCCGCATTATAGGCTATGAGTTCATCCGCCCCGCGGGTACGGTTAACGCCGCTGACGATATAGGTTTTGTCCCCTTCTTTTAATTGCAATTTAGGCGTTTCCACACTGATGGTATACCCTTGATTAGGGATATAACGAAGCACCCCTACCGGCGTTATTTGATAGCCCGGTACAACAGGGATTTTTTCACCGGAAGCGAGCTGTACCGTGCCCTCCGCTAAGCTTTCACCGTTAAGGCCGGCCCCTACATCAGCTGCATTGACAAGTCCCACCGAAATGGCACCGGTAGGCGTCACCTCGGCCAAGGTCTCCGCCTTATCGCCGTCCGCTTTAATCACCGCCGGCTCTGTCGGCGCTACCGTAAGAGCATCTACTTTTACGCGCCCCGTATCGGTACTGGTATCCCATTTAGTATACACTACGCCATCCTTCAAAGGCTTTGTAGTTCGTTGGTCATAATTATTAAACAAATCCAAGACTATGCGGTCCGGATTTTGCAATGTGAACATATGATAACGAACAGGTTGATTTACACTGAGTGATAAATCGAGGCCTGTATCTGTGCTCGCCAGGCCTACACCTTGCAAAACACCGCTATTGCGATTGTTATATTGAACCGGTCCACTCGTGCGATTTGTAGTGCCCGCAAAATGGATGCGTACCTGCTGTGCTTTTTCATTATAAATAGAACTCCAGCCATCCGGTAATCCCTTCATGTCAAGGACAATGCGGGTGTGCCCCACTTCATTGGTAGCGCGTACGGCTGTCAAATCCGCTGCATCCGCAGCGCCGCCTACGAGCCAACTCATTATCCCTGCCATTAAGACTGCACTTATCTTCTTACAGGCTTTCATAGTTCCCTCCTTTGAAAAAATCTATAAACTATTATCCTTATTTTAGTACCATTTTATCTATTATAACACATATACCTACTGACTACTTGAAATATTATGTGAAAATAAAAAAAGATTGCAAACGACCTTGCCGCTCACAATCTTCTTCGTATTTATTATTTAATGACCAAATTGCTTTACTGCAATTCTTCCAAACTGTCTTGCAAACGATCCATCTCACGCAAGGCGCGACCGGTTCCGACGATAACCGAGTAACGGGGATTGTCCACCAAATAGGCAGCTACCCCGATAGCGCGGGTAATGAGTCGGTCAAAACCACTGATTAAGGCGCCGCCACCGGTTAGGATGATACCATGATCACAGATTTCCGCTACCAACTCCGGTGGCGTTTTTTCCAAAATATCCTTGATACCTTCCAAGATAACATTCACCGGTTTTTCCAGCGCCATCTGTACTTCCTTGGAACTTACTTTAATAGCCTGCGGCAAGCCGCTCACAATATCGCAACCGCGCACGGTGATTTCTTCTACCGGCGCTTTACGATCTACCGTACCGACGGCAATTTTTACTTCTTCCGCCGTACGACGACCGATTAATAGCTTACGACGTCGTTTGATATAGCTGATAATGGCTTCATCAAACTTATCACCGCCCATGCGCAAAGACTTACTCACTACGACACCGGTGGTGCAAAGTACGGCAATATCCGTAGTACCGCCGCCTACGTCAACCACAATGGCACCGGCAGACGCAGCTTTATCAAGGCCTGTCCCCAAAGCGGCCGCCAACGGCTCTTCGATGAGTACGGTTTTACGAGCACCCGTTTGAAGCACCGCTTCGATAACCGCCCTTTTCTCAACCGGCGTAATGCCTGACGGCACGCATATAACGATGCGCGGTTTGAATAAAGTAGAAGCCGGTAACACGCTTTTAATATAGTAGCGAAGCATAAACTCCGTCATGTCATAGTTATTGATAACACCGTCCTGAAGTGGGCGAATGACTTCAATGTCCGCCGGCGTGCGCCCCAGCATAATGCGCGCGTCCTCACCGACAGCCACCACTTCATGAGTGTGAATGTTCCAAGCTACATAGGCCGGTTCATCAAGCACAACACCTTTGCCCTTAATGTAAATCAATACATTCGTGGTGCCTAAGTCAATGCCTACGTCATAGGCCCACCACAGCGCCAATTTTTCAAAAGGGGATACCCATTTATCGGCTTTCTTAGCTACTGTTTTAGGCGTGGTCGTCGCAATGGGTTGCGTGCTTCGTTTGCGTCGCTCTTCGCGTTTTTGCAAAACTTCGGCACGACTTACCTTTTTCTTACTCGTCCACCCGAACAATGTCAGCACCTAACCCTTTTAATTTGCCTACCAAGTTGTCATAACCTCGGTCGATGTGCGACAACTGGGTTACTTTGGTAACACCTTCCGCCGCCAATCCGGCACACACTAAAGCGGCTCCGGCACGCAAATCGGTAGCACGTACTTCGGTGCCCTTCAATTTAGGTACACCGTCAACAATAGCACGACGCTCTTCAATGCGAATCTGAGCACCCATTTTCTTCAATTCATCCACATGCATAAAGCGATTTTCAAAAACCGTTTCCATAACCGTACTGGTTCCCTTGGCAATGGTCGTAAAGGCCATGAATTGAGCCTGCATATCCGTCGGAAAACCCGGGTATGGTAATGTCTTAATATCTACAGCTTTTACATTGCCGTCGGAAATAACGCGAATACCGTCCACATCTTCCTGCACGGTTACGCCCGCTTCTTTCAATTTCGCCACAACCGGTTTTAAATGCTCGGATAAAGCATTTTCAACATACACGTCACCGCCGGCCATCGCCGCCGCGATGAGATACGTACCGGCTTCAATGCGGTCAGGAATTACCGTATGAGTAGCCCCTTTTAATTCTTTAACGCCTTGGATACGAATTACATTCGTGCCGGCGCCGCGAATATCGGCACCCATACTATTTAAGTAAGTTACTAAATCTACAATTTCAGGTTCTTCCGCAGCGTTTTCGATAATCGTTTTACCTTCCGCCATGGAAGCGGCCATGATTACGTTTTCAGTAGCCCCAACACTTGGGAAATCAAGGTAAATCTGATTCCCTTTAAGGCCTTCCGGAGCGGATGCCAGTACATAACCGTCACCCATTTCGATAGTAGCACCTAGCGCTTCAAACGCTTTTAAGTGTAAATCAATCGGACGCGAGCCGATGGCACAGCCACCGGGCAAAGAAATACGGGCTTCACGACGACGCGCCAATAAAGGTCCCATAACTAAAAACGACGCACGCATGCGACGAACTAATTCATAGGGAGCTTCTGTAGCCGTAATTTCCGAAGCATCAAAACGGATTTCCTGATTAGCTTCATCCTTGGTAACTTTAACGCCTAATGCGGAAATTACCTCACAAATCGTATGTACATCCTCCAAATGAGGTACTTCTACTAATCGACTTGGCGTCGATGCCAACATGGTGGCCGCAATAATCGGCAACACCGCATTTTTTGCGCTACTTACACGAACGCGACCATTCAACGGTTTACCGCCGTTAATGACGAGCTTTTCCAACAATACTTCCTCCCATAATGCAATCTATTAAGCTATAGTCTTACATGCAATCTATTATTCTATAGTATGATAGTTCTTCTTTAAATTCTACCTTATAGTATACTTTAAAACAGGCTGTTCATCAAGTGCCGCGCACACACAAAACACACATAAAAAACGGCCTTATATCAAAAGATATAAAGCCGTTTTGTTATAATCTTTACGCGAAAGTCAACGATTATTTTGCTTTCATAGATTTTAACTTGCGGTCCAAACGATGAATAGTATCAACAAAGCGAACCGTTCCTGTCTTATAACGCATTACGACGGATTCCGTGCGAGCACCGCCGGCAAAGTATTTAATGCCGGATAAGATGTTGCCTTCCGTAATAGCCGTTGCAGAGAAAATTACGTCTTCCCCATGTACGAGGTCATCAATAGTCAATACTTTATTTAAATCGGTAATGCCCATAGCATGACAACGACGAACTTCTTCGTCATTTTCAGGCAACAAGCGCGCTTGCATATCGCCACCCGTACATTTTAAAGCAGCCGCTGCCAAAACGCCTTCCGGAGCCCCGCCGGTACCGATAACCATATGAATACCGGAACCTTCAAGACCACATTCCATCGCCGGATTTACGTCACCGTCGGTGATTAAACGAATACGAGCACCCGCTTCACGAGCTTCGCGCATAATCGCTTCATGACGCGGACGATCAAGCATAACGATGGTCATATCATCAATACCGCGTTCCATTTTTTCAGCTACGCGACGCAAGTTTTCAGTAACACTGGCATTCAAATCGATAACGCCCTTGGCACGAGGACCTACGCAAAGCTTCTGCATGTACATATCAGGCGCATGCAACAAACCGCCTTTAGGAGCGATGGCCAATACTGCGATAGCACCATTTTGACCTTTAGCAATCAGATTCGTACCTTCAATCGGATCCACCGCGATGTCCACAGCTTCACCGCCGGCACCCACTTCTTCACCGATGTAAAGCATAGGGGCTTCATCGATTTCCCCTTCCCCGATAACAACGGTACCCGAAATAGGTACTGTATCAAAGGTTTGACGCATAGCATCTACAGCGAGTTGATCGGCGCCGTCTTTCTCACCGCGACCAAGCAAACGACCACTGCGAAGCGCTGCCGCTTCCGTTACACGTACAAATTCCAAAGCTAATGTTCTATCCACAGTTTTTACCTCCTTAAAATGCCCTCTTACGTAGCAGGGCAACACGATTCCTTAATTATTTGTTGGCTGCTTCCCAATCTGCTAAGAATCTGGCAAGACCTGCATCCGTTAAAGGATGTTTCATCGAGGCAGTTAACACCTTGTATGGCACCGTGGCAATATGAGCGCCCGCTTTCGCACACTGTGTCATATGCATTGGTGTACGAACGGAGGCGGCAATAATTTCAGCCTTAATGTCATGCATAATAAAGATTTCCGCAATATCTTCAATCAAAGTAATGCCGTCCATGCTCATATCATCGATACGGCCTACGAAAGGACTAACGAAGGTAGCACCGGCACGAGCGGCCAAGAGAGCCTGGTTTGCGGAGAAAATCAAAGTAACGTTGGTTTTGATGCCTTCTTTGGAAAGAATCGAAACGGCTTTGAGGCCTTCTTCCGTCATAGGCACTTTGATGACAACGTTTTTGCCCAATTTTACGAGCTCATGAGCTTCCTTAACCATTTCAGGTGCTTCGGTAGCAATAACTTCAGCACTTACAGGGCCGTCAACGAGTTCGGCAATCTGTTTGATTACTTCTTTAAGATCGCGTTTTTCTTTAACAATCAAAGACGGGTTGGTCGTTACACCGGCAACGAAGCCCATTTCATAAGCGGCTTTAATTTCATCAAAATTGGCAGTATCAATAAAAATTTTCATAGGAACTCCTTTTTAAAAACACTGTAGACCGTTGAATTATATACATCCCGGAAGATTGCCTCAGTTAGCTACAACAAGTCATTGCAACTGCATCGGCGGTTTCCGAAATTGCATAGGTGAAGGTCTGACATACGTCAGACCTTATGCCTTACACTTCTATTTTACAGGTTTAATTACTTCTGCGCCACCCATATATGGCTGTAAAACTTTAGGAATGCGAACGGAGCCGTCAGCTTCTTGGAAGTTTTCCAAAATAGCGGCTACTGTACGACCTACAGCCAAACCGGAGCCATTCAAAGTATGAACGAATTCAGGTTTGCTCTTCGCATCGCGACGGAATTTGATGTTACCGCGGCGTGCTTGGAAATCGGTTATGTTGGAGCAAGACGAAATTTCACGGTAGCAATCCTGAGCCGGCATCCAAACTTCTACGTCATAGGTTTTAGCGGAACTGAAACCGATATCACCGGTACAAAGGGTAATTACACGATGCGGTAATTCCAATAAACGCAATACTTCTTCCGCATTATCCGTCAAGGATTCGAGTTCCTGATAGGATGTTTCAGGGGTAGCGAATTTTACCATTTCAACTTTGTTGAACTGATGCTGACGAATGAGACCGCGTGTATCGCGACCGGCCGAACCGGCTTCCGCACGGAAACAAGCAGTGAAGGCCGTGTAGTATTTAGGCAATTCATCAGAGCTCAAAATTTCGCCGGCATGGAAGTTGGTAAGGGTAACTTCAGCGGTCGGAATGAGGAAGTATTCCGTGTTTTCTACTTTATACATATCTTCGGCAAATTTAGGCAATTGGCCGGTGTTGGTTAAAGTCTGACGAGTTACCATGTACGGTGTCATCATTTCGGTATACCCTTGTTTTTCGGTGTGAAGATCAAGCATGAAGTTGATAAGCGCACGTTCCAAACGAGCACCGAGGCCTTTGTAGAATGTAAAACGGGCACCACTTTCTTTAGCGGCACGTTCCCAATCTAAAATATCGAGGCTTTCGCCTAAATCCCAGTGAGCCTGAATAGGGAAATCGAATTCACGAGGTTTGCCCCAACGACGCATTTCAGGATTGTCGTTTTCATCTTCCCCTACCGGTACGGATGCATCGCACATATTTGGCAACATGAGGGCAATGTTTTGGAGTGAAGATTCAGTTTCACGAATTTTGCCGTCAAGCTCAGCAATTTTGTCGCCCACTTTCTGCATTTCCGCAATTTTGTCGTCCGCATTTTCTTTATTGCGTTTTAACGCACTGATTTCTGCGGTTACTGAGTTGCGCTGTGCTTTTAATTGTTCTACTTCTTGAATTAAATCCTTGCGCAAATCATACAATTTGGCAAAGTTTTCCAAATCGCCGGTAGTATGGCGATTGTCCAAGTTTTGCTGTACTGCTTCCAGATTTTCTCTTACGAAACGTAAATCTAACATATCCATAACCTCTTACTTAAAATGCGTGCCCAATGGCACAATGTATTATTAATTACACTTAATCATACCACATCTGAATAGTTTTTACCATGAAAAAAGCCGGTAACAGCATAAATCTTCAACGAAGTTTTTTTAAACCTTTTACAAATAATTTACGCCGCTCAGACTTTAAATAGTTTAACCATTGCTCTCCTTCATCTTCTAATTGCTCAAAAATTAATTGATCAGACTCAGTAAAATCTGCAAAAGAATCATATAGAATAAACCTATCACCGTAAGATTCTTTTAATTTAGGAATCGTTGTCTGATAAGGGTTATGTGGTGGTTCCTTTAAATTATATGTATACACTGTCATATTAGGAAGTTTCTCAATTTTATTAAAAAATGGAATTGTAGTCACTTTTGTATAGCCTGTTATTCCATAAATGTATAAATAGGGAAACCTCCATTCTGTACTCAGAGCATATTCTTCAAGGCCTTCACCAGTTGAAATATCCCTAATCTCTGTATATCGCAACATACGATATCTACCATAATACCAATATGTAAAATCAAATATACGAATTTCATGTATCCATGTAAAATAAGTTATAAATATATAACATATTACCAAGAATATCCCTATTTTTCTTTTTTTCGTCATTTCAGAACTCTTTTCTATACTAAATAATATTAAATTGTTTATGAAGTTTATGCCACCTTGGTCGCCCACATGCGACCGGACTTCTTAATATGCATATCCATAATGATATAAAATTAAACGGACAATTATATTTAGTCTATTTAATAACTATCCACTCATTCATTTCAATAAAATGTTTCAATTCATTAATTTGAGATAATGTGATATCATCTCCAGATTTTACATTTTCTTCTATAATCATCTGTGGATTATATTTTTCTTTAGTAGAAAGACTCTTCAAAACTTCCCAATTATTTAATTTTACTATTCCTCCTGTAAAAGGTCCTAAGCGTTCATATGGATAATCAATAAAATACCAAGTACTATAAGCTTCTCTATATATCAAATATGCCGGTTTTTCATTGCTTTCACCCTTTATTATCAGTACTCTGCTTAATTCTGAACCAATAGGTTCTTCTTCAACAATCTTATATGCTTTAGCATTCGTAGTAATAACATAATCTTTTTTCTGATTCAAATCTAAAACCATACCATCGTTCAAAACTTGAATATTATAGTTATCAACTTCAGCTATCATACCAACACTCGCTTTAAATACGCCCGTATTTATATATGAATGAAGTAAAATTACTATAAAAATTATGATGCTAAACACTATATAGAACTTTAATAGGATACTTAAATATTTACTTTTATTTAGCATCTCTTTTATCAACCCCTACAATCAATTCTCTATTTCAATTAAAATCATCTCACATAATAAAAAAAGCACTCTACCATCCACTGCACACATTGCTGCAATAGACGTAGGGATGCCTTCTATCTCTACTCGTTCAATTTATCTTCGTTTATTGCTGTTAATTTAATATAGACCTGTTTCATACCAACACTCCCTAAGTAATTTAAGAATATAGTCACAAGAAAAAACAGCATTCTCATTTATTAAAACGATTATATCCGAAGGAAATCAATTTGTAAATATGCAATAACAATAAAAGATATACAATCACTTTGTCACATGCCTGCAAACAAAACAAAAAACACAAAGGCGACCACTCATAATACGCGGTCGCCCTATATCTGTTTCAGTATAAAATTATATCTTACTTATTCAGTTTTGTCTGCTTTATCAGCTTCGTCTGCTTCAACAGCTTTAGTTTCTGTTTCCGGTTTCATGAGTGGGAATAACAATACGTCACGAATAGAAGCGGAATCAGTTAAGAACATAACGAGACGGTCGATACCGATACCGAGACCGGCTGTTGGAGGTAAACCGTATTCCAAAGCGGTTACGAAATCTTCATCCATGCGGTGAGCTTCATCGTCACCGGCAGCACGTTCCTGTAACTGTTTTTCAAAACGTTGACGCTGATCGATTGGGTCATTCAACTCGGAATAACCGTTAGCCAATTCACGACCGTATACGAACGCTTCAAAACGTTCCGTTGTTAATGGTTTTTCACGGTTCTGTTTAGCCAATGGCGAGATTTCCAACGGATGACCGTACACGATGGTTGGCTCAATCAAGTTTTCTTCTACATAATCTTCGAAGCAAAGGTTGATGATTTTGCCGATGCCGTCGCGATCTGTATATTCTACGTTCAAACGGTCCGCAATAGCGCGTGCTTCTTCCAACGTTTCAACGGCGTCGAAATCTTCGCCCGTATATTTCTTGATACCTTCCTGCATCGTAATGCGGTTCCAAGGCGGCGTCAAATCAATTTCAGTGCCCTGGTAGTTGATTTTAGTCGTACCGAGAACTTCCTGCGCACAGTAAGCCACGATATTTTCAGTCAACATAATGGCATCTTCGAAGTTGCCGTAAGCCTGGTAAGATTCCATCATGGTGAATTCAGGGTTATGGCGGTTATCGATACCTTCGTTACGGAAGGAACGGTTAATTTCGAATACGCGTTCCAAACCGCCTACGATAAGGCGTTTTAAGTGTAATTCAGGGGAAATACGCATGTAAATGTCGATATCAAGCGCATTGTGATGGGTAATGAACGGACGAGCCGCAGCACCACCCGGAATAGCGTGGAGCATTGGAGTTTCCACTTCCATGAACTGATGAGCGTTCATGTATTGACGCATTTTAGCCACGATTTGGGTACGTTTAATAAAGGTATCGCGCACTTCCGGATTTACAATCAAATCCACATAGCGTTGACGATAGCGAAGTTCCGTATCCTTTAAGCCATGCCATTTTTCAGGTAATGGACGCAAAGATTTAGAAAGCAACGTAATTTTGTTAACTTTAATGGTGATTTCGCCCATATGCGTACGGAATACGTGCCCTTCGATGCCTACGATATCGCCCATGTCAAGCATTTTAACGTGTTTGTATACGTCTTCACCCAACACGTCTTTACGCAAGTAAATCTGGATATCACCGGTTAAATCACGAATATTGGCAAACGCCGTTTTACCGTGGGATCGAATCGTCATAAGACGACCGGCAACGGTTACCGGCTGATCTTCAAAATCACGGAAGTTGTCTTTTATTGTTGCCGCATGCTGCTGTACTACAAAACGCTGGCCAAAAGGATACACTCCGTCTGCCTCGTATTGTGCAAGCTTATCGCGACGAATTAACATTTGATCATTTAATTCCTGCTGTTGTTCTTGTACTGTAGTCGCTTTTTCTTCGCTCACTTACATGGCCTCCTAACTTCATCTGCTCAAATACGGTATTACTTATAGTATAACAGTTTTGAGCCCATTTTTGGTATATTTTATTGGCTGCCACCTTATTAGCTGGCTACTGCCGTATTAGCTGATTGCTAAAATTTTGAAAGTCGCTACACCATCCGGTGTATTCACTTCAACGGTAGCACCTTTTTTCTTACCGAGAATAGCGCTGCCTACCGGGGATTCATTGGAAATACGGTTGTTGAAAGGATCCGCTTCGGAGGAACCTACAATTACATACTCCAATTCTTCGTTAAATTCTTCGTCTAATAATTTAACTTTACTGCCCACGGATACTACATTTTTACGAGTTTTTTCATCAATAATTTTAGCCGTGTTAATTTTATTTTCTAATTCAATGATATGACCTTCGATAAAAGCCTGTTCATTTTTTGCATCATCATATTCAGAGTTTTCACTGATGTCGCCATATTCGATAGCCGTTTTAATACGCTGCGCTACTTCAATACGACGAACAGATTTGTAATGAGCTAATTCTTCTTCAAGTTTCTTAAGACCTTCTGCGGTTAACAGTGTTTCTTTAACTTCTGCCATAATAGGACTCCTCTTCCAATAGTTGTTTAGCTATAAAGAAAAAGTGTCATACACTGACACCTTTGCTTTACATCACATATTTTTACGCTTTTTACGTAATTTACGTAATATTATAACAATAATTTTACTGCATTGTCAATTTTACTACAGTGCAATTTTACTGCCTTGTCAATTCGGCAGCATACGTGGCAATAGCCTCTTTAAAGGCTGCTTCCGTATATAATGTATTGATTCGATTACGCCATTTAGCCGACTCCGGCAGCCCCTTAATATACCAACCTGCGTGGGTACGAATTTCACGTACGCCCAGCACCGTTCCCTTATATTTACACAAGAGTTCAAAATGACGCAACAACATGTTCAAACGTTCATGAGCCGTTGGTTTCGGTAGCAAGGTGCCGGTTGCCAAATACTCGTTTACTTCGTTAAAAATCCACGGATTGCCCTGAGCACCGCGACCGATGAGTACCGCGTCACAACCTGTTTCATCAAGCAGCGCTTTAGCGGATAAAGCATCCACCACATCACCGTTCCCCATTACAGGAATCTTCAACGCCTCTTTTACTTCTTTAATATAGGACCAATCGACATGCCCCATGTACATCTGCTCCCGCGTACGGCCGTGAACGGCTACGGCGGCAACGCCCACCGATTCCATACGCTTTGCAAAATCCAGTACATTCTTGGATGTATCATCCCAGCCGAGGCGCATCTTTACCGTTACCGGTACTTTTACAGCTTTAACGGCGGCTTCCGCCACACGGGCTGCCAAATCCGGTGTTTTCATAAGAGCTGAACCGTCGCCGGATGATACTACTTTTTTAACCGGACAACCCATATTGATATCCACAATATCGGCACCGGCGCGCTCCACCACTTGCGACGCCAAAGCAATCGCTTCCGGGTCGGAGCCGAAAATTTGCATCGATACAGGATGTTCCACATCCTCCATGAAGAGCAAATCCTTTGTGTGTTCGTTTTCGTATTTAATGCCCATGGCACTCACCATTTCAGTGCACACCAAGGCAGCGCCGTGCTCCTTTGCCAGGAGCCGATACGCAATATCGCTGACCCCCGCCATGGGAGCCAGCACAGCCCGACCGGCAATCGGCACATTGCCGATATACCAGGTCGAATTATTTGTTTCGTTCATACAACAATCGTAATCCTTCTAGGGTCAACATCGGCTCGATATAATCGATAACGTCCGTTTCCGCATTGATTAAATGAGCCAAACCGCCGGTGGCAATGACCTTTACACCTTCCGGCATTTCTTTTTTCATGCGCGCCACAATGCCTTCCACCTGGCCCACATAACCGAAGAGAACACCGGATTGCATGGAGGTTACCGTGCTTTTACAAATAACCTGACCCGGATTTTTCACTTCAATACGCGGCAATTTAGCGGCACGCTGGAAGAGGGCTTCCGCCGAAATCTGCACGCCCGGTGCGATGGCACCGCCGATATAATCGCCGTTTGCCAAAATGGCGCAATAAGTTGTGGCCGTACCGAAATCGATGACGATTAACGGGCCGCCGTACTTTTCATAAGCCGACACAGCATTAACAATGCGGTCTGCCCCCACTTCGCGAGGATTATCGTATTTAATGGCCATCCCCGTTTTGGTTCCGGGGCCTACAATAATCGGTTTAACATTAAAATAGCGCAGGCAAACACGCTCTAATGTAGGCATCAACGGTGGAACTACCGAGGAAATAATAATTGCCTCAATGTCGTTGATATTGACTTGGCGATCGTGAAAAAACAAGTTCATCAACAATACGCCATATTCGTCGGTCGTACGGACGCGGTCCGTGGAAATTCGCCAATGCCCGACTAATTCTTTCTTCTTATATACGCCGAGTACAATATTTGTGTTACCTACATCAACCACTAATAACATGTTTATGTCAGCCTCCTACTTTATGTGCTGGTCGTATGGACACGTCACCGGCCACCACTCGTTCTACGGAGCCATCAGCACGTTCTATCATAAGATTGCCATCGCAATCAAGGTCGATGGCTTTACCTTCATAGGTATTCCCCGGCGCGCGTACTTCTACGTCCTGCCCCAAGGTAATACTAAATTCCTTCCATTCTGCCAAAGTGCTGTCAAACCCTTCAGCCAACACTTTATTATACTGCATTTCCATCTCTTGTAAAATAATATTTAATGCCTCACGGCGATCAACTTCAACGCCTTCCATGGCAAAGGAAGTAGCTATATCTTTAATAAATTCAGGCAATTCGTCCTGCGTACTGCCCGTATTAATGCCGATACCCATGACAATATAGGAGATGGCTTCCATGGTACCGTTCATTTCTGTCAAAATACCCACCAGTTTACGGCCGTTGACCAAAATGTCATTCGGCCATTTAATGCCTGCTGTATGGAGGCCTAAACGGCGGAATGCCTTAATGAGTGCCACCGCCGCCATGAGCGTACATTTAGGAGCTTCAATCGGCAAGAAAGACGGGCGCAATACGATACTGAACCAAAGGCCTTTGCCATATGGTGAAAACCATCCGCGATTCAAACGGCCGCGACCGGCTACCTGTTCTTCCGCTACTACAACGGTACCCTCCGGCGCACCTTCCGTGGCCAATTGACGGGCTGCTGCATTACTGGATTCCAGACTTGGTACATAGTGATAATTGCGTCCGAATGTTTTTGTCGTCAAAACCGACTCCATTTCAAGAGGACTCATTAAATCGGGCTCATCCACCAAGCGATAGCCTTTTTTGGTGAATGATTCAATAGTATACCCTTTTTTACGCAAAGCTTCAATATGTTTCCAAATAGCCGTACGCGAAACTTTGCACCGTTCCGACATGCGTTGTCCCGATACAAATTCACCTTTATTCTCACGAAGCAGCTCTAATATTGCATCTCTCATCCTAATTGATGCCTCCTTTATGAAAAAGGGCCGCCTTACCGGCGGCCCTATGCCAATCGGTGTATACCGATTATTATTTGTTTGTGTCAGATGTGTCGCCGTTAGCAGTATTGGAATTGGCACCTTCAGATTCGGTGGCAATAGCGTCAGGAACAATAATTCCTGCAGCTTCCAAGGCACTCTTAGCGCCATTTACTTCCACTGTATTTGGGTCCGTAATGGTTCCGTATTTATACAAGTTCTCAATTTGAGTATGGTCGATAGTTTCTTCTTCCAAGAGCACATTCGCCATATTATGTAAGAACTCGATATTATCGGATAACAACTGCATTACGTCATTATAAGCTTCAGAAACGATTTTATGCATTTCCGCATCGATTTTTTCAGCAACCGCCTCACCGTAGTTGCGTTCATGACCGAGACTGCGGCCTAAGAACACTTGTTCCTGATGTTCGCCGAATACGAGTGGTCCCAATTCATCACTCATACCGAGGCGCGTAATCATATGACGTACGATGTTCGTAACTTGCTGTAAGTCACCGGACGCACCGCTACTGATTTCTTTCAATACGAGCGCTTCCGCACAACGACCGCCCAAGGCTACGCGAATACGTGCGAGCATCTGGGATTTTGTCATATAATTCTGTTCTTCCACAGGTAACATCATGGTGTAACCGCCGGCACGACCACGCGGAATAATTGTTACTTTGTGAACCGGATCGGCATCAGGCAATAAATGGGCCACAATGGCATGACCTGATTCGTGATACGCCGTTAAACGACGTTCTTTGTCACTTACTACATGACTGCGGCGTTCCGGACCGTAACTTACCTTTTCACTGGCTTCTTCCAAATCATCCATAGTAACTTGTTTACGGTTCTGACGAGCAGCCAACAAAGCGGCTTCGTTCAACAAGTTGCTCAAATCGGCACCGGTAAAGCCCGGAGTCTTTTTAGCAATGGTACGTAAATCCACATCCTCAGCCAACGGTTTGTTGCGAGCATGTACTTTTAAGATAGCTTCACGACCGCGTAAATCAGGTTTGTCTACGGTTACCTGACGGTCGAAACGACCCGGACGAAGTAAGGCCGGATCCAAGATATCAGGTCGGTTGGTAGCGGCGATGGTAATAATACCTTCGTTAGCACCGAAACCGTCCATTTCAACGAGTAACTGGTTCAACGTCTGTTCGCGTTCATCATGACCGCCGCCGAGACCGGCACCACGTTGACGACCTACCGCATCAATTTCGTCGATGAAAATGATACAAGGCGCATTTTTCTTAGCTTGTCCGAAGAGGTCACGTACACGCGAGGCACCGACACCAACGAACATTTCTACGAAGTCGGAACCACTGATGCTGAAGAACGGTACGCCCGCTTCCCCGGCTACGGCACGAGCCAATAAAGTTTTACCTGTACCCGGAGGTCCGAATAAAAGAACACCTTTAGGAATTTTTGCGCCGATAGCATTAAATTTGCCCGGATTGCGCAAGAATTCTACAACTTCTTCCAATTCCTGTTTGGCTTCATCCGCACCGGCTACGTCTTTAAACGTTACATTAACTTTGCCTTCGCCCTGCATTTTAGCACGGCTTTTGCCAAAGTTCATAACACGACCGCCGCTGCCCTGCGTCTGCTGCATGATAAAGAACCAAACACCAATCAACAAGAAGATTGGCAATACAGAGCTCAATAAGCCCATCCACCAGGAAGGTTGTTCCGGTGGTTTTGCAGTGATTTGTACTTCATTTGTAGTCAGCTGATTCATCAAAGTAGGATCGGTTGGCGCATACGTGCTGAACTCCGTACCGTTCTTAAGCTTACCAACAATGGCATGATTATCCGTAATGGTAATACTGTCTACTTTCTTCTGCGTTACATACTGTAAAAAGCTGGTGTAACTAATCTCTGACTTTGCCGTATTTGTACTGGAGAACGAATTGATAACTGTAGCCGCTGCCACAATAATCAAAATGTACAACAGTGCATTTTTCATAAAACGACCCAATCTATTACCCCTTTCAAAATGTCTCAATATGATTTGTTTTCATCACTATATCGAAAAAATATATTCTGACAAACATATTACCATATTTTAGGTTAACATACAATGTATTTGTAATTTACATTGAATATTGTCTATATTATTTACCTGCGTATACTTCTTCTTTAAGTACGCCGATATATGGCAAATTACGGAATCTTTCAGCGTAATCAAGGCCATAGCCGACTACGAAATAATCAGGAATTACAAAGCCCTGATAATCTACATGCACGTCAACCGTGCGGCGATCCGGTTTGTTGAGTAACGCCACGAGGCGAACACTCTTAGCATTACGGAATTTTAAGTTTTCCAATAAATAATGAAGGGTATTGCCTGTATCCACAATATCTTCAACAACGATGACATGCTTGCCTTCTACCGGTTTATCCAAGTCTTTCATAATGCGCACTACACCGCTGCTTACAGTGCTGTTGCCATAGCTGGAGCAAGAGATAAAATCCAATGCTACATTGCCTTCAATGGCACGTGCCAAATCGGCAAAGAAAACTACGGCCCCTTTTAATACGCACACGAGAACTACGTCCTCGCCTTTATAATCAGCAGAAATCTGTTTGCCCAGTTCGGCAACCCGTTCCCGCAAGGCTTCTTCAGTGATTAATACTTCCTTAATGGAATCTAACATTTACTTTTCCTCCTCGATAGAACAAGCCCAATATTCACTCGTTTGCTCATCCCACACAATTGTGGTCGTCTTCGGCTGCACTTTTGAAAAAACTACGTCATCACCGCACACAAACCATAAAGCATCCCGCTCCTCAGTCGGTACTTTACGATCTATGAGCCAGTCTTTCAGCTTTTTGTGTCCCCATATTTGACCGTCGCGGCGCGTCAACACTATGCGGTCGCCCGCCCGGCGATGCCTAATTTCAGGGCCCTTAGTTGCCAATTGGCGCGGAATTAACAAATTCTCCCCGGTTTTTAAAGGCATCGGCTCCTCCGCCGGCCCTGCCCATGTGAGCGCTCGTAATCCCCGTATGCGATATTGAGTCATTTTCAAATCAAATGCTACTAAACGTCCAATTTGTATTATATCATATTGCGCCGCAACCTTCACCTGTGAACGCATAAATTGTTTTCTTTTTTTGCCCTCTGTTACCTGCCTAAGTTCGGCCACATGAGCACTACTAAAAGTATTTTTTATGTCAAAAAGACCAAACACATATCGCCACAAACGATAAAATAAAGCATCCGGCAAAGCAGCCACTTCATGACGCTTTAACTCGATATAGGGCGACGCGTCTTCTTTTTTGGTAAAAACAATGCACAATTCGTTAAATTTTCGCTTTACTTCAGCCGTTAAATAGGCTTCATCGCGATTCATATTTTCTCCCAAACGCGCCAAGGTGGCTACCATATTGGGATTAAATTCTTTTAATAAAGGTAGCACTTCCAGGCGTAAGCGGTTGCGCATATAAATAGGCTCATCATTCGTCTTGTCATGAGCAAACGGAATATCCAAGGCTTTAACATAGGCCATTATCTCTTCTTTCGTAACGCCCAAGAAAGGTCGCCAAAGATCCCCGTCGAGGACGCGCATCCCTTGTAAGCCCGTCGTGCCGCTGCCGCGAATCAGGTGGGCTAAAATAGTTTCCGCCTGGTCATTTTCATGATGAGCCGTGGCAATATAATCGTAGCCTTCAGATTGACAGATATGTCTGAAAAATTCATAGCGTAAACGGCGACTCACCGTTTCGATGGATTCGCCGGATTTCTCGGCCTCCGCGGCCGCATCAATAGTCAACGGATAGAACGGTAAATCATGATTCCTTGCATAGCGCGCTACCATAGCCAGCTCGTCTTTACTTTCAATGCGTAAGGAGTGGTCCACACAGGCTACACCGATTGTCAGCGCCGCCTCAATGCCTTCACTGTTTGTCAAAGCCGCCTTAGTGCCTTCACCGTTTGTCAGCCCGGCCTCAATGTCTTCTCCTTTAGCTGTAATAAGCCAGTGCAACAACGCCATCGAATCGGGACCGCCGGAACAAGCTACCAGTACTTTACTGTTTGGCGGCACCGTACCATGCTTTTGGGCAAAGGCTGCTACTTTATTTTCAAAGGATGCAATAATATGCTCCTTCTTTTCAATGTTAACCATGTGTCCACCTCCCTTCTCACTATCTTTTCAGCACTATATATTTATTTCACCAAACGTTGTTGCATTCCTTCCATGCCGTCTCGTTCACTCACGATAACATGAGGGATTTCGTGCCAATCCATGAAGGATGTTAAAATTTCGGCGCCGGCCACAATAATATCCGCTCTGGTAGCCGGTAAGCCCGGTACCTGTAACCGTTCTTCCGGCGTCATATAACGAAGTTCCAAAATCATGCCTTCAATGACGGCACGCGTCAACTGATGCCCGTGAATGAGGCCCGGATTATATTCCGTCATTTTAAGATGCATAGCCGCCAAGGTCGTAGCCGTGCCGCCTACAGCAATGAACTCGCCAAAAGGACCTTCGATTGGCAACGGATCAAACCAAGGCCGCGTCTCCTGCCACACTTCCTGCGGTCCTTCATCGGAACGTTCTTTGAGACGTACCGCTCCAATCGGGTAGGAGCGATTCCAGTAGGCACCTTCGGCTGTACCGAGCGCTATTTCCGTACTGCCCCCGCCGATATCGATTAAACCGAAATGGCGTTCATCACCGGGAAATGAGCTTATAGCGCCGGCAAACCCTAAGGCCGCCTCTTCTTCACCGGTAATCACATTCGGCTCCATAGGACAAACTTTAACCGCCTCTGCCATGAATGCCTCACCGTTAGCTGCTTCGCGCACGGCACTGGTAGCCACCCCTACTACACGGGTAGCGCCGTAACTTTCAATGAGCTCTTGAATTTCTTTTAACGCAGCCAAACTGCGCGTCATCGACTCCTCGGTCAATTGTCCATCGGCCGCTCTTTTGCCGAGGCGCGTAGTCCAAAGGCGTTTCGGCTCATTGTGCCACTCTTTACCATCATAAGTGCCGAGCAACAAACGCAACGAATTGGAGCCTAAATCAACGATTGCCGCTTTTACTGCTGTATCTGCCATAGTTTTCCTCCAAAATATACCGGAATAATAAGCTAATCATCAATCACAATTAAAACTCAATACCCATCGGCTCTAATAATTTAATCCATAACAACCGGCTATAATAATTAAATCCAATACCCGCCGGCTATAAATCATAACCACCCGTAGAACGGGTGGTTTGCTCTGACCCTATAAGGGTCTTTCTCTAGTGGTTGCCCTCTAAAGAGGGCTTTGAGTAATCTGACAACCACTCTATTACCACTGGCTGCCCCCTACTCGGGGGCTTTT
>NZ_SVCB01000146.1 GCF_015058545.1 Veillonella sp. | reverse complement strand
CTTCAAAGATGAAGTTAAAGAAGTAAAGAGTAGTTTTGAATGTGGTATTTCCATCGAACGTTACCGTGATATTAAAGAAGGCGATATCATTGAAGCCTTTACGATGGAAGAAATTAAGCCACAGATTTAGGAGGCGTCTATGAGTGACGTTCGCGTACGTAAGTTACAGGAATTTATTAAACAAGAGGTAAGCGGCATGTTGATGCGTGGTCTTAAAGATCCGCGCATCGGCTTCGTTACTGTTACCGAAGTAGAAGTGACGGGCGATTTACGTCAGGCTACCATTTATGTGAGCCTGTTCGGTAAAGACGAAGAGAAAAAAGCGTCCTTGCAGGCTTTGCGTCATGCAGCCGGCCATATTCGCAGCGAACTGGGCAAAGTATTGCATTTGCGCTATACGCCGGAAATTTTCTTTGACGCCGATACTTCATTAGATTACAGTATGCACATTGAGTCTTTACTCAATGACATCAAAAAGGATGAGGCCAAACATGGCGATGATAAATAAGAAGGCTTTAAAAACTGCTTTAGATAAAGCCCAAAATATTATTTTGACCGTTCATGTTCATCCGGACGGCGACGCCTTGGGATCCCTCTTAGCTTTTTATGAAGCTTTGACGGCACAAGGTAAGTCCGTCACTATGGTTGTGGATGACATCATTCCTGAAAAGTATAACTTTTTGGCTCATGTGGATAAAATTCATTCCATCGAAACTATGACCGATTGGACAACGGACATGTTGCTCGTATTGGATGCCAGCACGTTTGAACGCATCGGTCAGGTCGGCGAATTATGTAAAGCGCCCATTTATAATATTGACCATCATATTTCTAACAGCGGCTTTGCGGAAGGTCTGTATTTACAGCCTGAATTTGCCGCCACCGGTGAAATACTGGCTGATTTGTGCAGCACCTGGGAATGGCCGATTACGGAAACGATGGCCAATGCATTATATATGGCCATTGCTACCGACTGCGGTTTCTTCCGCTTCAGCAATACAACTGAGAACACGTTAAATATGGCGGCACTTTGTGTTAAGAACGGTGCCAAGCCGAATGTTATTTCCGAACATGTGGAAGTGACTACGGTTGCTCGTATTGAAGTGATGAAAGAGGCTTTACAGACTATTCGTTTTTATAAAGACGGTAAAGTCGCCGTGTTGGCTCTCGACGAAGCTTTAATGGCTAAAGTAGGCGATGATACGGACGGCTATGTCGATTTAATTCGTAATGTAGATACCGTAGATATTGCTATTTTGCTAAAAGCGGTGGATACTAATGTAACTCGCGTCAGCTTGCGTGCCAAGATCACCGATGTGAATGCCATTGCCAATCATTTCGGCGGCGGCGGTCATGTGAAAGCAGCCGGTTGTACGATTCAGGCCAATATTGACGGTGCCATCGAGCAACTCTTAACGGTGATTGGCTAATGGACGGTGTATTTCCTTTCTTAAAACCGCCGGGCATTACCAGTCATGATGCTGTGGGGATTTGCCGCCGTTTATTAAAAGAGCGTCGCATCGGCCATAGCGGCACTTTGGATCCCTTGGCATATGGTGTTTTGCCTATCTTTGTAGGTAAGGCAACACGTATCATTGAGTTTACGGAATCTATGACTAAAACCTATGTGGCGGAAGGTCGCTTCGGTTTTGGTACGGATACGGAAGATATTACGGGCAATCCGTTACGAGCGGAAATAACGCCTACCACTATTCCTACATGGGAAGAGCTGGGGGCTATAGTAGCTTCGTTTACCGGTAAGCAGGACCAAACGCCATCCATATATTCAGCCATTAAGGTTAATGGGCGACGAGCGTATGAATTGGCTCGTGAAGGTGTGGAGTTTACTTTGCCGGCTCGAACGATTGAAATTACGGAATGTACTCTTTTGGCCTATGCCTATCCGTATTTTACGATTCGCGTTACTTGTTCCGCCGGGACCTATATAAGGGCTTTAATGCGGGATATAGCAGGTAAAGTCGGTATTCCGGCTACCATGACACAATTGGCCCGCACTGCGGTCGGTGAATATACCATAGATAAGGCGGTTACGGCGGAAGAGTTGGCTGAAAAAGGTAAAGCCCTTGTAGGTGCGACCGATTCGGCATTGATGCATTTACAGCCCGTAAATGTTTCAGAAAATGGCTTTATAGCCTTGAAACAAGGTAAGCAATGGCCGTATACTAAAATAGACGGTTTTCATGGTGAAATTGACCGGTTATATCGTGCTTATAATGATTCCGATTTTTTCGGTATCGTAAGCGGTACTGACACAGGCTTAAAAGTAGTTAAAAATATTTTTTAATAGGATTAATGTATGAAGATCTTAACATCCTTTGCAGAGTTACAACAATTACAATCTAATATTGTGTATGCCTTGGGGACTTTTGACGGACTTCACAAAGGTCATCAGACGGTTATACAAAGGGCGGTAGCGGAGGCAAAGGAACAGGCGGCCTATACCGTTGTGGTTACGTTTGATCAACATCCTTTGCATATCCTGAGACCGGAACGTTGTCCCAGCGCTTTATTGCAAAAAGAATTAAAAGCGAAACTATTAATCGACTTAGGTGTTGATTATGTGTTACGCCTGCCTATGAGCAAGGAATTGCTGGCTATGACGGCGGATGATTTTGTGGCGGCCTTAACTGTTTATAATGAGGTTAAAGCCTTTGTAGTAGGGCAGAATTTTACCTTTGGGGCCGGCGGCTTAGGCACTCCGGATGTGATTAAAGCCTTAGTTGAGCCTAAAGGGATTCAAGTATATGCTTTAACTTTGGCTAAATGTAATGAAGTGCAGGAACATGTATCCAGTACATTAATTCGTGAAGCTGTCAAAGTGGGCCATTTTGAATTGGTTAATACTTTATTAGGTCGTCCTTTCATGTTCAAAGGTACTGTCATTGAAGGGGACCGTCGTGGTCGTATTCTCGGCTTTCCGACGCTAAACTTTTTATATCCAAAGGAATTGACTTTGCCACCTGACGGCGTTTATGTAAATCGCGTATTTATTGACGGTAAGTGGTACGAAGGGGTCGGCAATTTGGGTGATAATCCTACCTTTGAAAACCAATACCATCGTTTTGAAGTCCATCTGTTTAATTTTGATAAAATGGTCTATGGCTATGAAGCGACCGTTGAATTTTGGAAGTTATTACGTCCGGAGAAACGGTTTGATTCACTTGATGAATTGATAAAGCAGATGAAAATTGATGAACAAGCGGCCAAAGATTTTTTCAAACAAAAATAAAATAAAATTTCTTAAGAACACCATTGAAGCTTAGAACTGATCTGCACCCATTTTCTTGGACAGAAGTAATTAAGCAACTTTTTGGGAATGGGTCCGGTATTCTACCGGACTCATTCCTTTTAATTTAAGTTTGATACGTTTAGTATTGTAATAGTCTATGTAATCTCTTAGTTTAT
>NZ_SVCB01000013.1 GCF_015058545.1 Veillonella sp. | reverse complement strand
CGGCGTAGCTATAGCCAGTGTTAATGACAGCTATTGGGGCGAACGCTACATCGGAGCTAAGCGCGTAATGTAAATAATCAACTTATACATTATGTGAGTGCGAAATATTGCGTTATGTAAGTTAAGATATTTTGAAGAGGAGGCCCATGCCTCCTCTTTTAGCCTATAAAGTGAGGTTTTGCGGATGGGAGAAATTACTGTAGATAAGGTACAGTTTAATTATGAGCAGGACACTATAATCAGTGAAGTGTCCCTGACGATTCCGGAAGGGGATTTTACGGTTATCGTAGGTCCTAACGGGGCGGGGAAGACAACCTTTTTACGCCTCATTGCGGGGCTTTTAAAACCGGCAACCGGTCAAATTACGATAGACGGGTATTCCGTAAGCGAGGCCCAACAAAAAGGTCTTCTTCATTTGGTGCCGCAGATTTATAACAAAAATGCCGCTCAGTTTCCTGCTACTTGCGGTGAAATTGTGGAGTTGGGTCTGCGTATTCGCGGTATGGGCCGTGCAGAGCGGAAAGCCAAAGCTCATGAAGCCTTGGCTCAAGTGGGAATGGCTGAATTTACCCATCGTCGCATCGGTGATTTGAGTGGTGGCCAGCAGCAACGCGTCATGATTGCTCAGGCCTTGGCGCGAAATCCGAAATACTTGCTTTTGGATGAACCTACCAGCGGCATCGACTTTCAAGTGAGTGCTCATATTTTCCAATTGTTGCGTAGTTTATGTGATAAGGGTATGACGATTATTATGGTTACCCATGATATTGAGGACGCCTGTAAGGAAGCTGACCAGGTAATTTGTATCGACCGTCACGTTTGTTATAACGGCGATAGCCAAGGATTTTTGAAAAGCCATAAGAATACGCCGCTCGCATGGCATATAGGAGGTTAACGTGGATATATTTACCTATGAATTTATGCAGCGAGCCTTTATGGCCGGTTTAATTGTAGCCTTAATGTGTCCTTTAATCGGTACGTTTATTGTTATTAAACGGCAATCGCTCTTAAGTGAAGGGCTCGGCCACGTAGCTTTTGCGGGCGTTACGGGGGCTTCGTTATTATCGATTTATCCGCCTTTTGGCGCCGCTCTATTGACAGTGCTTACGGCTATCGGCATTGAGTTGGTACGCCGTCGTCAAAACCAGTATACGGACATGATTTTGGCCTTATTCTTTTATACTGGTTTGGCCTTGGCCGTAATCTTTGCGACCATGACGAAAATGCCGAGTACGGGCCTTTTAAACTTCTTGTTCGGCAGTATTTTGACCGTAACAGATACGGATATTATGACAATTGCCGGGGTGGCCGTTATTGTGGCCCTGACCGTCTATTTTATGTATTCGAAATTGTTATTTACCGCGTTTGACGAACAGATTGCCGTGACTGCGGGGATTGCCGTAGGGCGCATCAATATGCTCTTTGCTATTTTGACCGCCTTAGTGGTGGTTATGGGGATGACTATTGTCGGTATTTTGCTTATCGGGGCGCTCATGATTGTACCGGTAGCAGCCGCTCACTTATGGCGCCGTGGTTTTGGTCAAACGCTTATTATCAGTGAAATTTATTCATTAGCCAGCGTCAGCCTTGGTCTTTTGGGGGCTTTTGAATATGATTTGGCACCGGGCGGCACCATCGTGCTGGTGGCAATTTTGGGCTACGCCTTAACTTTTGCCGTTACGGTGGCGCGCGACCGAAAATAGGCATAACTAAAAAATAGACAAACATAGACAATAAGGCTTATAATAAAGAGAATTCATATTTATTTAGGAGGCTGAAACTCATGAAGGGTAATGAGCTGCGTCAGGCTTATTTAAAATTTTTTGAAAGCAAACAACATTTAATCTTAGACAGTTTTTCCTTAATTCCGGAAAACGATCCTTCTTTGTTATTAATCGGCGCCGGTATGGCACCGTTAAAACCGTTCTTTACGGGCAAATTGGTACCGCCTCGTACGCGTGTAACTACTTGCCAGAAATGTATTCGTACCGGCGATATTGAAAACGTAGGCCGCACGGCGCGTCATCATACTTTTTTTGAAATGCTCGGCAACTTCTCGTTCGGCGATTATTTTAAAAAAGATGCCATTCATTGGGCTTGGGAATTTTTGACGGAAGTTATTAAACTCGACAAAAATCGTTTATATGTAACCGTATATCCTGATGACCAGGAAGCGTATGATATTTGGCATAAAGAAGTAGGTATGCCGGAAGACCACATTACCCGCTTGGAAGATAACTTCTGGGAAATCGGGGAAGGTCCTTGCGGTCCTGACAGTGAAATTTTCTACGACCTCGGCGAATCCCGCGGTTGTGGTGAACCGGATTGTGCACCGGGTTGTGATTGCGATCGTTATCTTGAAATCTGGAACCTCGTGTTCACGCAATTTAATCGTACCGCTGACGGTGAATATGTACCGCTTGAAAAGAAAAACATTGATACCGGTGCCGGTCTCGAACGTTTGGCATCTGTATTGCAAAATAAAGAAAGCAACTTTGAAACGGATTTAATTTTCCCTATTATTGAAAAAGCGGCTGAAATGGCTAAGGTAACCTATCACACCGACGCCAATACGGACGTATCCCTCAAAGTTATCGGCGACCATGCCCGCGCCATTACCGTACTCATCAGCGATGGCGTATTGCCATCCAACGAAGGTCGCGGCTATGTATTGCGTCGTATCTTGCGTCGTGCCGTACGTCACGGTCGTTTGCTCGGCATTGAAGGTCGTTTCTTGACCGATTTGGTGGACGTGGTTATCGACATTTTAGGCTCCGGTGTACCTGGTCTTATTGAAAAACACGACTTCATCAAACGCGTTGTAGCCAATGAAGAAGATCGTTTCAACCAGACTTTGGCACAAGGCCTCGATATGCTCGGTGCTTTGATTAACGAATTAAAAGAATCTAAAGCTACGGAAGTTCCGGGTGCCGAAGTATTCAAATTATATGACACGTACGGATTCCCTTGGGAACTTACGGAAGAAATTGCGTCTGAAGCAGGCCTTACCATCGATATGGCCGGTTTTGAAAGTGCTATGGCAGAACAGCGTGCTCGTGCCCGTGCGGCTCGTGAAGACGTAGATGCTAAAGTGGCTACTCCGGATATTACCTTCCTTCGCGATGAAAAATTGACCGATGATGAATCCGCTACTTCCTCCGAAATTCTTATGCTCGGCGAAGGCGCTACCCGTCTCGACAGCGCATCGGACGGCATGGAAGTAACCCTCATCGTGCGTACGACTCCGTTCCACGCTGAAGGGGGCGGTCAGTTAGGTGATACCGGTTTCATCGTAGGCCCTATGGGTAAAATGGAAGTTCACACAACCCGGAAATTACCGGAAGGCACAACCTACCATGTAGGTACTATTGTGGAAGGTAATTTGCAGGTGGGCGATACGGTTCAGTTCGAAGTAGATACCACTCGTCGTTTGTCCATGGCTCGTAACCATACGGCTACCCATTTATTGCATGCCGCTTTGAAACAAGTATTGGGCAATCACGTAAATCAGGCCGGTTCCTTAGTAATGCCGGATCGTTTACGTTTCGACTTTACCCACTTCTCACCGGTAACGGCTGAAGAATTGAAACAAATCACCGATTTGGTAAACGGTGAAATTTTAAAAGCTGTTAACTTGAACATCCAAGAAATGTCCATGGACGAAGCTAAAAAATTAGGCGCTATGGCTCTCTTCGGTGAAAAATACGGCGACCGCGTACGCGTAGTTACCGTACCTGATTTCAGTATTGAACTCTGCGGCGGTTCCCATGTTGTAAACACCGCTGTAATCGGCACATTCCGCATCTTGTCGGAAGGCGGCATCGGTTCCGGTGTACGTCGTATTGAAGCGGTAACCGGTGAAGCAGCGTTGCAGCTAGCTCAAAAAGAACAGGCTGAACTTCGCGAAGTGGCAACCCTTCTTAAAACTAAACCGGAAGATATCGTAGCTCGTGCGCAGCAACTCGTGGAAGAAACTAAACAGTTGGAACACGAATTAGCGGCAGCTCGTAAAGAGTTAATGTCCGGTGGTTTGGATGCCGTATTGAACACAGCTTTTGATGCCGGTGAATTCAAAGCCGTAGTCGCTGATGTAAAAGCGGCTGATATGGATGAACTTCGCAGCACGGCCGATATGGTTCGCGATAAAATCGGTTCCGGTATCGTATTACTTGGTATGGCTGGTGACGACAAAGTTAACTTTGTCTGCATGGCTACCAAAGATGCCGTTAAAGCCGGTTTCCACGCCGGCAACATCGTTAAAGCGACGGCTCAGGCAGCCGGCGGTAACGGCGGTGGACGCCCTGATATGGCACAAGCGGGCGGTAAAAATCCAAGTGCCTTACAAAATGCTTTAGAAAAAGGTAAAGAAACTATCCTTTCTATGGTAAAATAGAAGTATGCCAGATTAATAGTTTATCGGTGCGGGCTTAACTATTCGGTTAAGCCAAGCACTGTTATAAAGGAGGCTTTAGCATGAGTGTATCAGATGAAACTATGATGTTTCAGAAAGTAAATGATGTTCCTTCCGCCAGCGAAGTGTTACGTGATGTGTATCACGCTTTGCAGGAAAAGGGATATAACCCGGTGGAACAAATAGTAGGTTTTCTTATCTCCGGCGAGCCTACCTACATTACCAGCTACAACAATGCGCGTAGCATGATTCGTCGCTTGGATCGTGATGAGCTCATCGAAGAATTGGTTAATGAGTATGTAAAGGCTAAGAAACTATAATGCGAATTATGTCGTTGGATGTGGGCAGTCGTACTATCGGCGTCGCCTGTAGTGACGCGTTGTACATGACGGCTCAAGGTATCGAAACAATACGGCGCACTTCCTTAGAACGGGATTTTACGCGATTACAGGAACTGATTACGGAGTATGAAGTGGAAGAAATCGTGGTGGGCATGCCCAAGAATATGAACGGCACTAAGGGCGATCGTGCGCTAAAAACGGAAGAGTTTGTCGCTAAAATGCAGGAAGTCATCGACGTACCTGTTAAGTTTTGGGATGAACGACTCTCTACCGTTATGGCCGAACGTTCCTTGATTGCGGCCGATGTGAGTCGTAAGAAACGCAAGGATGTTATTGATAAAATGGCGGCGGTTGTTATTTTACAAGGTTATTTAGACAGTCGTAGTAATTTAATCAAATAAGGAGGATACCATGGCAGATTTAGATTATGAAGGCGAAGTGACGGTTGTTACATTTACAGACGATGAAGGGCATGAAACGCATTACGAAGAAGATATGGTCATCAACTATGACGGTAAACGTTTTGCCGTATTAGTTTCATTGCCACCGGAAGACTGTGAACCGGGGTGCAAATGCCACGAAGAACCGGAAGCTATCATTTCCCGTATCGATACGGAAGATGGTGAAGACGTCTATGTAGATCCGACCGAAGAAGAATTCGAAGCGGTTCTTGCTATTTATGAAGACGATTTTGTTGAAGAATAATCGGGTATAGGTTAAAAGGGAAAGAGGGGCCACGCCCCTCTTTCGTATGTTTATAATCATTTTTGACAGCATGTTTCATAAGGAGTTTTTAATGTATGGATAGACGTGTGAAGTGGATTGGAATTGGCGTCATCGGCGTTGTTCTGATTCTTTGCATCGCCATGATTACTATGTATTTAAAACCGAATTCTGTGGCCGGTACGCCGCAGGATGTAGTATTTATTGTTGATAAAGATCAAACGGGCGCCGAAATCGGTGATATGCTTTATGAGAAAGGTATCATCAGTTCGCCAACTACCTTTCGTTTGGCACTTAGGTTGACCGGTTCTATGGATAAATTGCAGCAAGGGTACTATCAGATTCCTCAAAACGCCAGCTTGCGTCAGGTAATCGCCTTATTGCAAAAGGGTAAATTGCAAGAAATTAAAGTCATCATTCCGGAAGGCTATACGATTCAGCAAATTGCCGATGAATTAGAAAAAGACGGCCTGGGCCCGAAAGAAGCTTTTTTAGAAAAAGCCAAGACCTATGTACCGTATCAATATATGTACGGACCGGCGAAAGTCGACTACCGTGTTGAAGGCTTCTTATTCCCAAGTACCTATGAAATTCCCGTAGGCAGCACGCCGGAAGAAATTTTAAAACGCATGGCCGGCGAAATGAATAAGCAATTGACGCCGGAAATTCGTGCTCAAATTGAAGCTAAGCATATGACGATTTTTGAATTCATCACCTTGGCCTCTTTGGTAGAAAAAGAAGCACTCTTTGATGAAGATCGTCCGATTATTGCGGCCGTATTCCTTAAACGTTTGCAAATCGGTATGCCCCTGCAATCCTGTGCCAGCATTCAGTATATTTTAGGTTACCCTAAGCCTCATATATCGATTGAAGATACAAAGTTACCGAGTCCGTATAATACGTACATGCACGTAGGCTTACCGCCGGGACCGATTGCCAATCCGGGCATGAAATCCATGGAAGCGGTACTCAATGCGCCAAGTACGGATTATCTCTTCTTTGTAGCGGATAAAGAAGGTCATCACCACTTTACTAAAACATACGAAGAACATATGAAAGTGGTAGAATCAATTTATGGGGAATAGTGGTGTGAGCTATGCAATTAAAGGAAATTTTGAATGAGCAACGCATTTATGCGATACTCAATAAAGTGCCGATTTTACGCGAATCGGAAGTCCATTTATTTGAAGAATTAATCGGTTTGTACGAGCCGTCGCGGGTTCTCGAAGTGGGGACCGCCATCGGTTATTCGACACTTCTTTTGGCAAAACATGCGGCTAAAGATGCGGAGATTGTGTCCATTGAACTCGATGAACAGCGACATAACATGGCGAAACAGTATATCGGTCAGTCCGAATACAAGGATAACATTACCCTGTATTTGGGAGATGCCAACGAAGTACTGACTAAGCTGGAAGGCACGTTTGACTTGGTATTTCTGGATGGGCCGAAAGGTCAATACGGTAAGCAACTGGAGCTCATAGAGTCTCATTTGGCGCCGGGGGCCGTTGTTTTGGCGGATAATGTCCTCTTCAGAGGCTATGTGCGGGGCGATAAGGAAGCACCGCACCGTTATAAAACGATTGTTAAACGATTACGTGAATATTTGGACATGGTTGAAGATAAATCGAAATTTAATACTACCATTTATCCTTTAGGTGATGGTATGAGCGTTAGTATATGGAAAGGTAATAAGTAATACATGAACAGACATATTGAAGTATTGTCGCCGGCCGGCAATATGGATAAATTAAAAATGGCCATTCGTTATGGCGCGGATGCTGTGTATTGTGCGGGCCAATCTTTTGGTTTGCGTGCCAGCAGCTCCAACTTCAGCAATGAAGAATTAAAAGAAGCAGTGGAATTTGTTCATAGTCATGGTAAAAAAATCTATGTAACTTGTAACATTATTCCCCACAATGAAGACTTGGTAGGCCTTGAAGACTACTTGAAATTCTTGGAATCCATCAAAGTAGATGCCATTATCGTAGCCGATTTGGGTATTTTCTTATTGGCAAAACGGGTGGCTCCTAATTTGGAACGCCATGTAAGTACACAGGCCAATACGACGAACTATTTGACTACCGAGTTTTGGAAAGAACAGGGCGCTACTCGTGTTGTGGTGGCTCGTGAAGTAAGTATTGCGGACATCAAGACTATGAAAGAAGCCGCTGACATTGAAATCGAAGCGTTCGTTCACGGTGCTATGTGTATTTCGTACTCCGGTCGTTGCCTCTTGAGTAACTATTTTACAACTCGCGATGCTAACCGCGGACAGTGTACGCAGGCTTGCCGTTGGAAATACTCCTTGGTGGAAGAAAACCGTCCCGGCGAATACTATCCGATTGAAGAAGACCAGCACGGTACTTATATTTTCAACTCCAAAGACCTTTGCTTATTGAAATATATCCCTGATTTGGTAGAAGCGGGCGTTGACAGTCTTAAAATCGAAGGCCGCATGAAGAGCGTTCACTATGCGGCGACGGTAACTAAAGTATATCGTGAAGCGGTGGATAGCTACTTGGCAGATCCTGAGCACTACGAAGTGAAACCGGAATGGATTGAAGAATTGGAAAAAATCTCTCACCGTCCGTATACGGAAGGTTTCTCCGTGGAAAAACCGGATGAAACGGCTCAGAACTACGGCCAGTCCAGCAATACGCAGACTCATGACTTCATCGGTCTTGTAGAAGGCTACAATGTGGAAGAAGGTTATGCATACTTAGAACAACGCAATAACTTCAAAGTGGGCGACGAAGTGGAATTTTGCCAACCTCATGGTGAACTCGTACATCATGTGATTACGAAGATGACCGATGAAGAGGGGAACGAAATCACCGTAGCGCCGCATCCGCAGATGAAAGTGCGTCTTTATATCGATACGCCGCTGGAAGAATATGCCATGATGCGTCGTCGCTATAAGGTGAAAGCATAATGGAAGATTCCTATGTATATTTCAAAATTTCACCGAACCACACCAATTATGTAAATCGCATTTTGGAAGGCTATGAGTATTTGGGCGTCATGACGACCGTTAATCGCGCAGAAGGTCTTTGTATGGTACGAAGCACACCTGATACGGCACCGTTGGTGCGTGAAATTTTGAGCAGTTTACCTATTGAATTAGCTTTAGTAGATGCTATTTAAGCTTACCACTACTATAAAGTTTGTAGGTTCTATCGAGTCATATGACTAAAGTTATACAGTGAAAACTATAAAAGCTCCTATGGCCAACGGCTGTAGGGGCTTTTTAGAAGTATAAGCAATCAGAAAAATTTAATGGTGTAAAATTAAATTTTTGAAAATTATTATAAATTGTACACAATTAGTATTGACATTAACCCGGATATGGTGTAAAGTTAATACATCAAATGAAACAGGTAGAGCGAAGGATATGATATTTAATCCACTGTGTTCCAGAGAGAGACGGCTAGGCTGTGACCGTCTTACACAAGATCATCTATTACCCCCTTCAAACCGATTGGCTGAACTAAGTAAGCTAATCCGCGAGTATGCGTTATCGACAATAAAGTGAGTTATCCGAGTGGATGACTAACTAGGGTGGAACCACGAGACTTTCGTCCCTTGTCGGGATAGAGGTCTCTTTTTTATTATGCGTGCAGCTGTAGCGTGTCCCGCCGGTATAGCTGATTTCTTAGGAGGAATAACCATGAGTGAAGTAAAAATTATTTTACCTGACAACAGTGAACGCGCTTATGCAGCGGGCACTACTTTAGGCGAAGCTGTTAAACAACTGTCCAATAGCTTGGCTAAAAAAGTTTTGGCAGCCGACGTAGACGGTGAATTAACCGATTTGCGTGAAGAAGTAAAGGACGGCTCCAAAGTAAGCTTCTTGACTTTTAACGAACAGGGCGGTAAAGACACTTTGCGTCACAGCGCCTCTCATATTATGGCTCAGGCTATCAAACGCCTTTGGCCGGATGCTCAATTAGCCATCGGACCGGCTATTGAAAACGGTTTCTATTACGATATCGACATGGAACATGTATTGGTTCCTGAAGATTTGGCTAAAATCGAAGCGGAAATGCATAAAATCGTAAAAGCAAACTTCCCAATCGAAAAAGAAGTTCTTTCTCGCGATGAAGCGCTTAAATTCTTTAAAGAAAAACATGAAAACTATAAAGTGGAATTGATTGAAGATTTACCGGCTGACGCTGAGATTTCCACTTACCGTCAAGGCGAATTCGTTGACCTTTGTGCCGGTCCGCACGTAGCTTCTACCGGCAAAGTAAAAGCTTTCAAATTGCAGAGCTTGGCCGGTGCTTACTGGCGCGGCGACGAAAAGAACAAAATGCTCCAACGTATTTACGGTACTGCTTTTGAAAAGAAAGAAGAACTCGACGAATACTTACATCTTCTTGAAGAAGCAGCTCGTCGCGATCACCGTAAATTGGGCAAAGAATTGGGCTTATTCGTACTCAAAGAACAGGGCCCCGGCTTCCCATTCTTCTTACCGAAAGGTATGGCTCTTCGCAACGAATTGGAAAACTTCTGGCGTGAAGTTCACCATGATTTCGACTACGAAGAAATTCGTACCCCAATCATCTTGAACCGCCAACTTTGGGAACAATCCGGTCACTGGTTCCATTATCGTGAAAACATGTACACTACTGTAATTGATGATGAAGATTATGCAATCAAACCAATGAACTGCCCGGGCAGCATCTTGGTATATCAGAACGATTTGCATTCCTACCGTGATTTCCCAATGCGTATGGCTGAACTCGGTCTCGTTCATCGTCATGAATTATCCGGTGCGTTACACGGCTTGTTCCGCGTTCGCAGCTTTACTCAGGATGATGCCCATGTATTCATGTTGCCATCTCAGATTAAAGCTGAATTAATTAAAGTTATTGAATTGTTCGACCGCATTTACAGCCAGTTCGGTTTAACTTATCGCGTAGAATTGAGTACTAAACCTGATAACGCAATGGGTGATGATGCTATTTGGGAATCTGCAACTAATGCACTTCGCGAAGCTATCGAAGAAAAACAAATCCCTTACCAGATTAACGAAGGTGACGGTGCGTTCTACGGTCCTAAATTAGACTTCCATATTCGCGACTCCATCGGTCGTACTTGGCAGTGCGGTACTATCCAGTTGGATATGAACTTGCCTGAACGTTTCCATATGGAATATGTCGGTGAAGACGGTCAGAAACATCAGCCTATCATGATTCACCGTGCTTGCTTCGGCTCCATGGAACGTTTCATCGGTATCCTCATCGAACACTATGCCGGTGCATTCCCAACTTGGTTGGCTCCGGTACAGGTTAAGATTTTACCTATCAGTGAAAAACACGTTGAATATGCTGAAAAATTACGTAAAGCCTTCAAGAAAGCTTATGTTCGTGTTGAACTTGATGATCGTAACGAAAAAATCGGTTACAAGATTCGTCAGGCTCAGATGGAAAAAGTACCTTACATGCTCGTAGTAGGGGATAAAGAAGAACAAGAAGGCACTGTAGCAGTTCGTAGCCGTGTTGAAGGTGAAAAAGGTTCCGTTAAATGGGAAGACTTCTTGGCTGATATCTTAGAAGAAGTAAAAGAACGTAAATAAGAGTTCTTTGATTAAGCGTTCCTAAAACGGCCGCACTAAAGTATGGTGCGATTTAATATTGTAGCATAACTGTGGCTAATCAAGTTTAAAATTTAAATAAAGAGCTTGCTCAACAATTAGTTAGCGATTAATAATTTCTTAGAAATGTATTCAATCGAAACCTTTTGGAGAGCAAGCTCTTTTTATATTTGTATTGCATATTTACAAATTGATTTCCTTCCGATATAATCATTTTAATAAATAATGAAACAAATGTGAACTGCATGCTGTTTTTTTAGTATGACTATATTCTTAAATCAATTAAGGAGTATTTGTATGAAACATGCTTATGTTATATTGACAGCAATGAACGAAAATAAATTGAAAGAGTATAGAATGAAGGTATTCTTACGTCTATTGCATAAGTTTATGTAGTGGACCGAGGAGGGCCTTCTTTTTTTGTTGCCCATACGATTTTTATGATTAAGAGCTTATTTGCTTTCAAATTATGGACTTAACCATAAACGCTATCGCGGCTGTGATAGCTCCATATCTATCCATAGTTAAAGAAGGAATCAATGTTGTGATTGTGAAAATTTTAATGAGCTGGGAGTAATTATGGAAAAGCTGATGTAGGTATTGCCGTAAGGAATGCAGTATTAAGGTCGATAGAGGTGAAGGTATTTATATAGATAGGGGTTAAATATGAAGCAATTCCAATTAATGAGGAGAATAACGAATAAGAGCGTGATAAGAAAAAATGAAAATAATAAAAGACTGGATTGAAAAAAATGCTCAAAAAGAGGCACCATCTATTAGAATTCTTTTTGCTTGTATCTGCTTTATAGTTGGTGGAGTCTTTTTTATAGTGTATTGCCTTATAGATATTTTATTTCGGGAAAATAGATATCCTGATAGAGATGAAATTATTGTAATTTCTGCTCTTAGTGTATCAGTAATAATTTGCTATATAGTGGTAAAAGTGCATATTCGAGTTTACAAGCAAATTGCTAATGAGACGATAGGACAATATGGACTTATAGAGTTGCCAAGATGGCGACAGTATATTGAATTTGTTCGTCGGGCTATGGATATACATCAAGAACCTCCAAATAGAGAAATGTACCCGAAGGAATATATAACTTTTATGTGGAAACGATGGCTAGCTCGCTGCATTTATGGTGTTTTTTCAGTTGGTACGATATCATTACTGGTATATCATTGGGAAGATATTGATGCAGAAATTATTAGTACAATTATTGGCTTAATTATGTGGGCTATTGCACTTAGACGGTGGTTGTAATTTACGGGCGATATAGTTTTATTGCTAGCGGCTAAAGATATACAATTATTGGTAGGTACTAATTCAGGGAAAACTGAAAAAATATTATGAAAGAGCGAAGGTTTAATATGATAAATTACCAACCTATAGACTGGGGCAATGAGTGGAAATTATTTGTCTATAATTTTAAAGTATTTTGGTCAGGGCTTAGGCGACCTTTATTAGGACAACGAATTAATAAGGATACTTATAGATTTTTAGTATTTTTTTCTTTTCTGTTATTACCATCGAGTATTATTTTTTTTATTCCCTTTACATATTTTGAAATATTAGCTAGAGGTGACAGTATTTATTGTATATATATTATACATATGATAGTTCGTGTATTTTTTCAGCCTCTACTGTTAGGTAGAAGATTACAAGATTGGGGTATACCTAAATCTATAGTCTTGCTAATTTTAAGTGGCTGTATCTGGGGAACCTATGAGATGGGATATACTATGACCTTTGATATCAATCATCCTTTTATTGAGCTGTCCAGCACGAAAGAAACAATTCTTGACCTACCTCAATACGTGGATTGGATGAGTTGTTTAGTTTTAGTAGCTATTTTTATACCAGATAATAAAAAGTTCAATCGATTTGGAGACTTTCCTAAGCAAGGAGTTATATTTTTTAGGTGGCGATTCAATGAATGGAAAACGGTTATTTATATAAGTCCTTTAAAATTCATTCAAAGTGGATTACTATTTTTAAAAAAATCGTTGAATTTTAGTGGCCGCACTTCTGCTGAGGAATTAGGTGGATTTGGTGGCTTTATAATAGCAATTCAGTGGTTTGTATCTGCAATGTGGTATGGTGGACAGTATGCAAATACTAATACTTTCGTAACAGTTTGTGAATGGTTACACATAATTTTTTTTATTCCCTCGGTTAGCTTATTTACACGACGGCTACACGATTGTTACTGTAGTGCGTTTTGGATTCCCTTTATGTATATTCCCATTACCAATCTTTTTGTATATGCTGTTCTAATATTTGGGAAATCATGGAAAATAGAGGATTTTGAGCTTAACGAGAATACGCTTGTGGGAAATATGAAAAATTAGGATGGATTGTAAATTAAAAAATAGCGGCTTTATGATATTTAGACCAATTAGTCATTTCGATTCTAGTCTTGTAAAAGATATAAATACAACATCTTTTTTATCTCAAAAAATTCACTTTATTAGATAAAAGGAGTATTTTGAATGATATTTACATTTAAAGATATACTAACGCCTGATGAGATATTAAGGTTAAGGTTCCTTAATAAGAAAATTTTAGATAGAATCTATTATTTTGATTATGTAAAGATGATAAATGATGACAGAGTTTTTGCAAGATCTATATTTTTAGAATGTGATAAAAATATAATTATTATAGGAGCAGAGGAAAGTTGGAGAGCCGACGGTGAGGATTTTCAACGATTAAGAGTTGATAATATTAGTGATATTGATAATGTAAAAGAATATGTAAAAACTTTTTTTCCGAATACCGTTTCTAGAAAAAAAGAATTAGCTTTAAAATGTATAGAAATGGAAGTTAGAATTGATCGTGTTATTTGGAATAGAGAGCACTTCAAATATAGAAATCAAGATAATTATTGGAAAAGAGAATGGGATAATATGATTGTACTTTTTCTTGAGAATAATAAACAAATAATATTAGAATGTGTAACTGATTGTTTAGCGCCATGCATAGTTCTTTACAATTATTCCGATTTAAATTCTTACTTAAAAAAATATAATGAGCTGGATAGGCTAATCGGTAATTGGAATCCGGAAGATACTTATACTGCTGATATATTAGAATATAATCGATGTTTGTTAGAATAATGTGGTCTTAAATAGTAATATGAACCGGAATCTTTATGGGATACAAATAGATACTATAATTTATTAGGAGGTAAGCATGAGGAAAACTTTTTTAATAATAGTATCTATATTAGGGTTATGTATAGCTACTCTTATTTTTGTATATTCAATAGTTTGGCTAGCATTTGATGAATTTTTTGAAAGACCTGACAATATTAGATATACTGCAGTGGCATCACAAACTTCATGTATATTGTATTTTTCATAATTCTCTATAGAAATGAAAGTTTTTTATTGATATAATATGAAAATATAAAATTTATAGGTAGAGGAGTGAGTCACTTGGAGAAAGAGCAAACCCTCAATAGGGGGCTTAAGAACCGCCATGTGCAGTTAATTGCCATCGGAGGTGCTATCGGGACGGGCCTGTTTTTAGGATCGGGTCATTCCATAGCCTTGACGGGGCCGGCTATTTTATTTGCCTACATCATTACCGGTATCATTTGTTTTTTGATGATGCGAGCCCTTGGAGAGTTACTCTTATCAAACACGGAGTATCATACTTTTATTGAATTCGTGCAAGACTATATGGGTGAAAAAACCGCCTTTGTTACCGGTTGGACGTATTGGTTCTGTTGGATCTCCGTAGCCATGGCCGATATTACGGCCGTAGGGATTTACGTTAAGTATTGGTTTCCGTCCATTGAAGCATGGATACCAAGTCTCGTAACGCTGATTATTTTACTGCTTATGAATCTTGTGACGGTAAAATTATTCGGTGAAATGGAGTTCTGGTTTGCCTGTATTAAAGTAGTAGCTATTATAGCGCTGATTGTGCTGGGGCTGTATTTTATTCTTACGGGTCAGCCTACTTCAGCCGGTGTTGCCAGCTTCAGTAATTTATGGAGTCACGGAGGCTGGTTTCCGAAAGGGATGGACGGGTTTATCCAATCCTTCCAAATGGTTGTG
>NZ_SVCB01000145.1 GCF_015058545.1 Veillonella sp. | reverse complement strand
CATAAAAGTTTGATACTTAGGGCTTACTCTTATAACTACATCATCAAAAATAAGTGGTCTATCCGTATGAGTTTTTACTTTTACAATTTGCCCATTAGTAACGCCTAAACGTGCTGCATCAGCCTCTGCTACATGAACATGCCGTTTAGCGACAATACAACCTTCCTCTAAGGCTATATGTCGATCTTTATTTACGATTATAATTCCGGCTGAGCCTTTCAAATCCCCACTTTCTCGAGTAGGTGCTTTCACGCCCAACAACCGAGCATCGGTTAAAGAAACCTCTACTTGGGAATATTCTCGCTCGGGTCCTAAAATAACAACATTAGTTAGCATCCCTTTAGGCCCTACCAAATTTACACGCTCTTGGCAAGCAAACTGTCCGGGTTGCGATAATTTTTTAACTTTAGTTAACTCATAGCCTTCACCGAACAAACGCTCTATATCTTGCCTACATAAATGAACATGTCGACCAGAACCTTCAATTACAAAAGTCTTATCTTTATTTGGTAATACTTCTCCAATTTGTTTCAATACTTCATTAACAATATCATCTATAACATTCACCCTATCACCTCCTTACGAATTATCAAGGATTCCTTCTATCTGACTAATCCAGTCAGAAAACGATTGTGAAATTGTATCGTACGGCTTTAATAAACTTTCAACATATTCCAATTGTCGCCGCAGAGACATCACTGAGCATTGCCAAAGACGCCATGAGCACAATTTAAAATTAAATACTTGCCGCGGTAATGATAATCCCATCTGTAAGCGCACTTTATATTGTTTTACTTTAAATTCTTCAAGTGCCAATTGCTGTCGTTGCCAATATTGCCAAAGCTGTTCATCAAAAAAATCATCCGGTAACAAAGGGAAATATAACAAATCTCGAAGTTTTAATACTTCATTATCCAGATAACTTAACTCATCATGACAATATACTTCCCTAGCACACGATGTTAATGTCTGCGAGTTATCGGAATCGTTTGAATTTTGGCTAAGCTGCAAAACCTGAATTTGATGTTCTCGTAAATAGGATTGAGCTGATGGCGTAATTATACTAGGTTCAGATACCTTTAATGCTTCGCCTCTATGAAGTTGTTGTTTCCGTAATAATTGACGGATTGTTTCTTCAGTTATAACTTTCATAGGAACCCTTTCTTATGAATAGAGAGCGCTTTACGCGCTCTCTATCACTACTTACGCACTGCCCGTAATTTCGTAAACGGTAAATTATTCAGCTTTGCCAGGTAAAATTGCATCTACTTCAGTATGTGGACGTGGAATTACGTGTACGGATAAAAGTTCGCCTACGCGTTCAGCAGCTGCTGCACCAGCATCAGTAGCTGCTTTTACAGCACCAACATCACCACGGACCATAACTGTTACCAAACCGCCGCCAACTTGTTCTTTACCGATAAGTGTTACATTCGCAGCTTTTACCATTGCATCTGCCGCTTCAATAGCGCCAACCAAACCTCTTGTTTCAATCATTCCTAATGCATTTGTGCTCGACATAATAATTACCTCCTAAAAATAACTAGTAAAAATTAAAATTAAAATAATTTGTAATATATCTAATTAATATTATTACCATCCAAATAAAAGCTATTTCAATTTAGCCATAATTTGTTCTACAATAGCACGAATAACTACTTCTTGCGATTCAACTCCTAATGTAGCACCAACAGGCACGCTATCGGCGTTTTCAGTTTTACGTAAATCTTCCAATTCGCGGACACCATACGCTACTCTTCGTAAGTTAAATAAATTCTGAGGACCTACGTTATCTGATGTAGCACTGCCCCCCACTGCTCCACACCCCAAAGTTAATGAAGGTGTGATATTAGTAGTAGCTCCGATTCCGCCCAACGCCCCCGGCGTATTTACAAGTAATCTTGACACCGGTTTACGTAAACCGAATTTACGTACAATATCATTATTTTCAGTATGAATAATTAGAGTATGACCTGCACCTTCATTCTCTAAGATGCGAATGGATAAATCACAAGCTTCTTCCCAATTAGCAACCGTATAAAAAGCAAGAATTGGCGCTAATTTTTCATGAGAGTACGGATACTTAGGTCCTACTCCGGTTTCCGGTGCAACTAATAAAATTCGATCGGATGGAATTTCAAGGCCAACCAATTTAGCGATAACTTGTGCTGACTTCCCGACGATTGCAGGGTTCATAGTCCCATTAGCACGTAGAATAAAGGTACCTAAACGTGTAGCTTCTTCCGGGTTTAAAATGTATGCGCCCTGGGCCTCTAACTCTTTTAAAATTGCATCTTTATTAACAGTTTCAGCAATGATGGATTGTTCTGAGGCACAAATAGTACCATTATCAAACGTTTTGGAATCAATAATTCTCTTTACTGCTAATTTAACATCCGCACTTCTTTCGATATAAGCAGGACCGTTGCCCGGACCAACGCCCAAAGCAGGTGTACCGGAAGAATAAGCAGCCTTTACCATAGCCGAACCACCTGTTGCTAAAATTAAATCTGTATTCTTACTTTTCATCAATTCGGCAGTGCCTTCCATGGTCGGCATTGTCATATAAGATACAGCATCTTCAGGTGCTCCGATTTCTTTCAATGCTTTGCGAATAACTTTTACGATTTCACCAATACATTTAATTGCTGTAGGATGTGGTGAAAACACAATACTATTAGCCGCTTTTAACGCAATCAAAGATTTGAAAATTACTGTAGATGTTGGATTTGTTGACGGTACCAAACCGGCAATAACACCTACCGGAACAGCGACTTCCATAACCTTATTAACTCTATCATCATTAATGACACCAACCGTTTTCATATCTTTCATATGAGCATAAACTTGTTTTGATGCAAACGCATTTTTTAAAACTTTATCTTCCCATTTACCGAATCCGGTTTCTTCATGGGCTAGTTTTGCTAAACGAACACGTTCTTTATAAGTCGCTTCGCAAACGGCTTTTGTAATATCATTAATTTGACTTTGTGTAAGTACTGCTAATTTTTTTTGGGCTTCTTTTGCTTTTGCCAAAAGAAGACGAACCTCTTGAACGGATTGTAAATCCTTATCAACTAAGTTCAAAACGTGCCACCTCGTTTCACTTCATCTATAATCACTTTAATGAGGGCCTCTTTATTGGCAAATTTAATTGCTGTTCGTTTCATACCGTGTACATTCATGGCATATGCTTTTTTACGCAAATCTACAACTTTATACGCCATTAATTTTTGTCGTAATGCACTCTCATCAAAATTTTCCTTTTTTTCTTCTATATCTTCAGTTTCCAAAGCTACCTGTGTCTCTGAATTCTTTTCAGGATCACCGGCAAGGTTTTCTAACGGTTCTGTCTCAGAAGTCTTTAACCCATTATTTGTGTTTGCTGTTATTAACTCTTTATCTGCATCATCAGATTCAGCACTTTGTGCTAATTTACCACCCATTAACTTTGCAATAGCTTCGTCAGCTCGTGGGATTACATGACTCGTGCAGTAGCAACCAAGCTGTTTCGCTATAACTACAGCCGCATCAACCGCGGCTTGAACTGCTGCTACATCACCGACAAGCAAAATCGTTCTTCGACCGCCACCTACACGTTGTTCACTATTCAATTCCACATTTGCAGCCTTTAAGGCTGCATCAGCAGCACTAACAGCACCTAGGAAACCTCTTACTTCTACCATGCCTAGTGCCTTCATTTAGTCCTCCTTAATAGCTTAATGGATTATCAGCTACATTCTGAATAGCTTGAGCAAATGCGGTACACGCTGCTTTACAAGCAGATTGACTACCTGTCAACAAGCCACCGCCAAAGTTAGTTTCAGATGGAGGGCCATAAAATACACATAATCTAACATCTGCAGCTTTTAATGCCGCATCAAGGCCAACCATAGCTTCACAAGGTGGAGCAATTAAATAGGCAATAGCTTCACCTTCATTAATTTCCGCCGATTTAGATAAAAAACGACCGGATCGAGAAATTACATGTGCAAAGTATGGTATTGAACCATCTTCATTAGCACTGATAAAACTAGCTTCTTCTGTAATTACATGTACTGCGGTTTCTAAGCCACTAGTAATTTCTGCCGGACTTGGACCGGCTAAAATCCCGATAACTTCACCAGCTAATTTAGTAGATGCGTTACCTGCACCACCATAAAAGCTTTTAGCATAAACAACATCAACTTCTGCGGTTTTTGTAGCTTCATCCAAAGCAACATATGTAACATCATCACAGTCTGCCGTAATGAGGCCCAATGATCTTTGAGCACTTGTCAAACCTAATTGCGTTGCAAGTCCGGCATCCACATTAGGAATAATTTGTACGCTCAATACGTTAGCACCTAAACGTTGATTTTTCACAAACGTCCCTCCTTTACCTATTTCAATTCAATACCGGATTTTTTCTTTTCCAACATGTTTTTAATAATATCTGCAATATAGGCACCTGCTTCTACAGCCGGTGTACCACCTTTATGTATATTAGACACTACAGTACGTCGAGATTCAGGCATTCCTACGGTAGGTCGATATGCTATATATGCACTCATTGATTCAGCTGTTACCAAGCCTGGGCGTTCGCCCACAAAGAGACATACCACATCAGCATCACTAATTTCGCCGATTGGATCCATTGCCGGTACACGACAATACTTAACAAATAAAACCTTATCAAAATCGAGATTGTATTTTTTAAGGCCCTGCTTTAAAGCCGGAATAACATCACGAATATTTGCTTCAATAGCTGCTGAACTTAAGCCATCACCTACAACGACTTGAAGTTTGGCACCTTTTTTGACATTCTGTTTAATAATTTCGGTATTTGCTTCGTCAAAGATTCGACCATGATCCGGTCTCGTAATATATTCATCTTTATTTTTGCATACCGTTCGAACCGGAATAAATCCCATTTCTTCAACCAATTCAGGATTAACATCTGAGAATACCGCATCTTGAGCAGCTGCATGATCCGCCCGGAAGCGCAAAACCGACTGTGTTTTATATCGGGTTCCGCAACGGCCTACACCCAACCGTGCAGCCGTATAACTTTTCATTTTCAAATAATCTTCTCTATCATGCGGGTTATCTACTAACAATTGCTTCTTTAAATCGACTTCTGAAATATCCGGTAGAATTTCATTTGAAATAATATTACTCCCGACAGAATCGCCTAACTTATTTACTTCTTCGGTCCGTTTGGCAGGTTCAACGCTATCTAATCCTTTAGCTTTTACTAACTCACCTAAAATAGATTCAATCATCCCTTTTAATTCTGTTTCATTCATCCTTATCACCTCGCTTATTTCAAGAATACAGATGCATCGCCTGCTATTGGAGTCAATTTGCCATTATCCATAAAGCCCATCTTTTCCAACCAAATTTCAAATTCTTTAATAGGACGTAAATTAAACATATCGCGAATTGTTGCCGTTTCATGAAAACCGGTAGTTTGATAGTTCAACATAATATCGTCAGCATGTGGAATACCCATGATATATGTACAACCTGCACTTGCTAAAAGTATTGTCAGGTTTTCCATATCATTTTGATCCGCTTTCATATGATTGGTGTAACATACATCACAGCCCATAGAAATACCGGTTAGTTTACCCATAAAGTGATCTTCCAAACCGGCACGAATAACTTGTTTAGAGTCATATAAATATTCCGGTCCGATAAAACCAACTACTGTATTTACGATATAAGGGTCAAATTTTTTAGCAAAGCCATAGCATCTTGCTTCCATTGTTACTTGGTCGGCTCCGTTATGTGCATCTGACGATAATTCGGACCCCTGTCCTGTTTCAAAATACATTACATTAGGTCCTGCTACACGACCTTCTCTTAAAGCCAATGCTTTTGCTTCTTCCAACGTTGCAGCATTAAGACCGAAAGCAGTATTACCTTTTTCAGATCCCGCTATAGATTGAAATACCAAGCCTGTTGGTGCACCTTGACGAATTGCTTCCATTTGAGTCGTTACATGTGCCAATACACAGGTTTGAGTTGGAATATCCCATTCACTTCTGAACTCTTCAAATTTATGTAGAATTCTTTTTACACTTTCCACTGAATCATCAACCGGATTTAATCCAATTACGGCATCACCGATGCCATAGGATAAACCTTCCATAACCGATGCCATGATACCGTCAATATTATCAGTTGTATGGTTAGGCTGTAATCGAGCCGAGAATGTACCTGGTCTACCGATTGTTGTATTAGCCGTTTTTTCAATACGAATTTTTTCGCTGCAACGATTAAATCCATATTTGACATGAGCTTACATACAGCCGCAATCATTTCAGCAGTCAATGCGCGTCTAACAAACTTAATATCATTATCCGTAGTGGTATCAGATAATAACCATTCTCTTAATTCTTCAACGGTCCAGTTCTTAATAGAATCAAAGATTCGAGTATTGACCTGATCAATAATAATTCGTGTTACTTCATCTTCATCATAAGGTACAACAGGATTATTAAATAAGTCGTTCAGCGTAAGTTGCGCTAAAACTGTTTTTGCTGCTACGCGTTCTTCAGCAGAAGCCGCCGCTACTCCGGCCAACTTATCCCCTGATTTTTCTTCATTAGCCTTGGCCAATACTTCCTTCACAGAGCCGAACTCATACGTATTACCAAAGAGTCGAGTCTTTAAAATCATGCTTCCATCACTCCTTCTAATTAAAAACAAGTGTTTTGATAATGACCGGCAATACATTACCTCCGGCCACAGGCGTACCAATATCTATATAATCACCGTTTTCGGCGACAATAGAATCAATGCAAACAAACGGGCTTTTTTCCGGTAACATAGAATATATGCTATTTCCCAAAGCTTTCGCCATATCTTCAGTCACAATAATCAATAAGGGAAATCCGGCTTCGCGTAATTTTGCTACCCCTTCTGTAATTCCCATTGCATAGCGCTGAATATCTGCAAATGACGGAGATTTTATTCCTTGAAAAGAAAGGGCCACATTTGTTAATTGATTATCATCCATTAGATACCAATCTAATTTACTACGAATTTGAGTGGCCAATTCCGAAGCGGTTAATTGTTCATCCTCTTTAGCAAGCTTTAAAACCGGCACATTTTTTATAGGTAAAATGTCATCCGTATAACTGATAGTTGAGCCACTAACTTCTGCCGTATGAGAACCGGCACCAACCACTGTTGCCCGTATTGTCTCTACTGTGTCAAACACATGACATTTGGTAAAAAACAATGAATTTTTTATACGATTGCCCAATAATAATCCAATATCACCATATTGAAACCAATCTGTAACGTTATTAGCCTTTATACAATCAGCAACACCACCGGAAAAAGTAACTGCATTAACATTTGTCTTTATTTTTAAGTCATGATGTGTAATTAACAGATTATAGAATGGCGTTTCTTCGCCTAATCCTATAGATTGTTCCAATGCTTTCACAAGTTCATCTATAATAGGCATCAAGTCCTCCGGCACCACATGATTACCAACTGCTAAAGATAAATGCTTTTTCTCTATAATTTCTAATATTTTAGGTGCTATATATGTAATAGTATGGCTATTGGAATCTATCTTAATAAGCCTACCACCAATATCGAAGCAAGCTGTATCAACAACATCGCCGGCTCTAAACATTGCCAGATTACTAGTACCTCCACCTATATCAAAATTAACTATATTACCTCTATGTTCACGTGATAAGGTTTCAGTTCCGGCCCCTTTACCGGCAATTATACTTTCCAAATCAGGACCGGCCGTAGCCACTACAAAATCTCCGGCATATCCGCTTAAAGCCTGTAATACTTTTGATGAATTAGATTTTCGAGCTGTTTCACCGGTTATAATGACTGCGCCTATTTTTATATCATCCTTAACAATGCCGGCCTTATCATATTGTAAAGCTACGAATTCTTTTATTTTATTTTCGTCAATTTCAACTTGATTAATAAGCGGAGTAAACATAATATCACTTCGATAGATAACTTTTTTATCGGAAATTTCTATTCGCGGTACCGTAAACGCAGATGCAAAATTCTCTACGGTCAACTCTGATAAAATAAGCTGTGTTGTGGATGTCCCTAAGTCAATCCCTACCGTCAATAGTGTTTCTTTATCCATGTGGCCTCCTTTCTTAACGATACAAAAAAAGCGCTTAAGCATAAGAAATAAAAATCATTCTTTGCTTAAGCGCCTTTGCTTTCGCTATACAACTACATCGTTGCTTTTTTGAAATCGAAAATATACTTTTGTCCCCGATTTACCGGACTCAATATTTAATTTACCTTTTAATTTATCTTTGACGTATCCATTGATGATAAGAAGCTCTAAACTATCAGCTTTGACAGTCTTAGTATCAAATCCACAACCATCATCGGATACCTCAATATAAATTTTAGAGTCTACTATTTTACCGATAATCTGCACTTTTCCTAACTGATCAGGTAAATATGCATGATCAAAAACATTTTGTAATAATTCATTTACAATCAAAGAGATTGTAACAACTTGGTCAGTTGTTACGTATATTGAGTCATCTACATGCATAAATATTTCAATATCTCTGAAATTTCCAAACATATGATGGAAATTATGGATGACTGTAGTTAACGTTTGTTTTAACGAAGTATAACTGTCAACTTGTTTAGAAAGTAACTCATGAGTTGACGCAATCGTCATAATACGCGATATGTTATCATGCAACACTTTCTTCGTTTCGTCTGACTGAGCCCTCCGTTCTTGTATCTTCAATAAAGATACTATTGACTGCAAGTTGTTCTTTACACGATGATGAATTTCACGAATAGCAACTGCTTTTAATACCAGTTCTTCTTCTCGCTTTTTTACCTCTGTTGTATCCTGAATAATCACAACTAAACGCTGCTTATTTTTAATCCAACTATACTTAATCGTAAAATAATACTGCAAATAATGGGTCTCCGCATCAAAAAACCAATTACTTGATGAGCGTTCTGCACGAAATTTAATATAATCAAATGTATAATAGTCTAATGTTAAATTATCATAAAACAAACCAATTATTTCATCTCGATACCCCAATTTTTTATACAATTGCTTTGCTTCTTCATTGGCCGTTATTAAATAACCGTCGCCATCGAAAATAAGGACATTTTCAGATAATCGATCTACGAAAAAGTTCTGTGCCTCTTCTTCCGCACTCATAATAGTACTTGGCTTTAGATCATTAGAAGTAGCCATTCCAGGCGATCCTGCATCAGTTTCTACAATTAAAACACCGATAGTTTTGTCCAATAATTTTATGGGGTAAATATTTTGTGTAATTAGTTTTCCTTCTTGAGATACCGCAATAAGCCCTAATGTATTTAAACCGGTTTCAATAGATCGTAAAACACCCGGTTCATTTTCCAATAAAGCATCTAATCCTACTACCGTCTTTTCATACATAGACGGCTTAATTAAAGGCCGTCTATGATATACCACTAAAGCAGATTTCATTACTTCATTATAAATGTCAATAAATACATCTGCATCAGGATATAATACTGAATCAGCCAAATGATATATAACTTGTACTAATTCTTTAACTTCATCCGCAGTTAAGTCCGAATAGGTATCACACAGTTTGCGTAAAATTGCTTCATCAGGATTAGCTATATCTAACGCCATATCATTCACTATCCATTATAATTAATTCAGCAATTTCACTCATTTTAGAGCGTCTATCCATGCTCAAGCGACGTAATTTTTTATAGGCTTCATCCTCAGTAATTTTTAAATCACGGCACAGAATTCCTTTAGCCTTTTCAATTACTTTCCGTTCTTCTAAACGAAGCTTTAATCCCTCAATTTCTTGTTCTAAATTTTCAGTTTGTTGCCCCTTAGCGATTGCTACTTCAATAGTCGGAATAAGAGATTTTTCATCAATTGGTTTAATTAAATAGCCTGTTGCACCAAGCTTTTTCGCTTTTTCTGTATTTTCAAAATCTCCATAAGCAGTTAAAAATACTATACTGCTCGCCAATTTATCCTGCGCAACTTTTTTTGCTGCCTTTAAACCATCAAGTACCGGCATTTGAATATCCATCAATACTAAATCCGGTTTTACATTACGGCAAATCTCTACTGCCTCAAAGCCATCGGCTGCTTCGCCGCTTACTTCATAGCCTGCATCTGTTAAGATATCTTTAATATCTAAACGAGTTATTGGCTCATCATCGACAATAACTATTCTTCCTCGCATAAGTAGGTCTCCTCTATTTCTTAGGTTCTGGTAATTTCACAACCTAATGCAAATTTTAAAATATTTCGTAGCCCGTCCACAACAGCTCGCAACGCTGTTTCAACGGAACTAACATCACCACTTTTAGTTGCTATATCAACAGCGATTATAGCTGCTTCTGCCGGTGTTATTGTTAAAATCCCAAGTGCATTGTATACATCACTGGGTAATCCCAACTTACCATAAATCTCCTTAGCCGGATTGGCAATAATATGGGCTAGCGTTATCTGTTTCCCAGGAACGTATTCTTGAATCATACGCTGTTTTTCTTCCATAGCCACACCTTTCCAGCATTACCTTATCAGACTGACGGTTAAGCAATTTGATTTAAAATATTTTTAATATCATCTGCCGTAGGTATTCTTGGATTAGCAGCTGTACATGCATCAGCTAACGCTGCTTTTGCAATAGCATCACCGCTCTCCATAATTTCACTACGATTAAACCCACAATCAGTTAATGTTAAAGGCATTTTCAGAGTACTCTGTAAATGCTTAATCTGCCGAATTAAAGCAGCCACTCCGATTCTCGGATTTACACTAGTTGTCGCTTTAACAATATTCGCCAATCTAGTATATTTCTTAGCAGCATATAAATCTTTGTTTTGATAATCACCATTATACGCCACAATATGCGGCAATAAAATAGCATTGATTCGTCCATGCGGTACATGGAATCTACCGCCGATAGCGTGTGCCATACCGTGATTTAATCCCAAGTTCGTCAAATTAAATGCCATACCAGCCATACAGGAAGCCACATGCATCTGTTCTCTGGCATAACTATTCGTACCGTTTGAAAATGCTTCCGGCAAATATTCAAACACTAATTGAATTGCATATTCAACTAATGCTTT
>NZ_SVCB01000144.1 GCF_015058545.1 Veillonella sp. | reverse complement strand
GGTAAAGACGGTATTTTTACCAATCCAATCTTAGAAGAAATCGGTAAAAAATATAACAAATCCACTGCTCAAATTATGATTCGTTGGCAGTTACAGCGTGGCATTGTATGCCTCGCCAAGAGCTCCAGCCCTAAACGGATGGCGCAAAATCTCGACGTATTTGACTTTAGCCTTACCGAAGAAGACATGGCGGCCATTAAAACCATCGATAGAGATACAACCGTGTTTATGAGCCATTACGATCCGCGCATGCTTGAGGAATTATTAACTAGAGCCGTTGAGGCGTAAGCCCTTTATGTGGCTTAGCTCTAATAATTGAATAAAGGGTCCTGACCATCCTGTTTGCTCCTGGGTGCATTCTGCACAAAAGTCGCTACACAGGATGGTCAGGGCCCTTTTTTGCATTCAGCTTATTTAGGACCTAGGCCACATAAAGGGCTAAAACGCCATGACCGGCCTAGTTAATAGGGGGAGAGGGGGAAGAGTTCGTATAGGCGAAGCCTGGATGCGGCCGCGACTTAACTAAATAAAATAACGACCCTCTCTATCCTGTTTGCTCCTACGTGCCGCGGGCACAAAGAGTCGCGTCACAGGATAGAGAGGGTCGTTTTAGTGTTTATCTAAATTAGAGCTTCCGACGCGGCCGCATCTAAGGTTAGCGCCGTATACCGAATCAATAAGAGAGGGGAAAAAGGTGAAACGGCGAAGCCCTTGGTGTGGCCCTAGGCAGTGAATAAGATAAACCCAAAAAAGCCCCTATACATCCTATGAAGCGACTTTTGTGCCCGCGGCACCCAGACCCATTCCCCCAACCGTTATGTGAAACGGCGAAGCCCTTGATGTGGCCCTAGGCAGTGAATAAGATAAAACCTAAAAGAGCGTTATCAGCCTGTGCAGTGACTTTTGTGCCCGTGGCACCAGGTCCACCCCCCAGCCGTTATGTGAAACGGCGAAGCCCTTGATGTGGCCTAGTAGCTAAAGCAGCTGAAACGCTAAAAGACCGTTACTATCCTGTGAAGCGACTCTTTGTGCCTGCGGCACGTAGGAGCAAACAGGATAGTAACGGTCTTTATATTCAGTTATTTAGCACTAGGCCACATCCCAGGCTTCGTCTTTCAGTATAACAATACCGTATACTGCTATGGATAACTACTATTGTACTTTAACGATAAGTTTCTATATACTTACACATGTAAGTTACGTAGAAGTGTTCAAGAAGTTGTTCTTGAATGCAAGTATTTTTAATAAAAGGAGCGATAGTATGACTATGAATAATTACAACGAAAAAGAAGTTATTTTGAATAATGGTGTGAAGATGCCGATTTTAGGCTTTGGTGTGTATCAGATTCCAAGTGAAGCGACGAAACAAGCGGTATTGGAAGCGTTAAAAGTTGGTTATCGTCACATTGATACAGCGCAAGCTTACTTTAATGAAGCAGAAGTTGGCGAAGCGATTGCCGAATCCGGTATCCCTCGTGAAGACATTTTCTTAACTACTAAAATCTGGATTGATAACTATGGTTATGAAAAAGCCAAAGCGTCCATCGATGAATCTTTCAGAAAGTTAAAAGCCGATTATGTAGATTTATTCTTATTACATCAGCCATTCAGTGATTACTACGGCGCGTATCGTGCCCTTGAAGATGCATACCGCGAAGGTAAGGTAAGAGCTATCGGTGTAAGTAACTTCTATCCGGATCGTTTGAGTGATATCGTGGCATTTACCGAAATTAAACCGCAGGTAAATCAGGTGGAAACACATCCGTTCAATCAGCAAATCGAAGCTCAGGAAAATATGATTAAAAACAATGTACAGTTAGAATCTTGGGCATCATTTGCGGAAGGACGCAACAATATTTTCACAAATCCTGTTTTGATGGATATTGCTAAAAAATACAATAAATCAACGGCTCAGGTTATGATTCGTTGGCAGGTACAACGCGGTATCGTTTGCTTAACGAAGAGCGTTAGACCGGAACGTATGGCAGAGAACTTTGATGTGATGAATTTTGAATTGTCTGCCGATGATATGGCGCGCATTCAATCGTTAGATACAAAGACAAGCTTATTCTTCAGCCATCAGGATCCGGATACAGTAGACTTTTTCATTAATTTGGTAAAAGAACGTCGCAATAAATAAGATTAGTGGCGAAAAAATATGTTTTTAACAAACTGATAACAATGTTTTGTTTGAAATAACTTTTTTCAAAAATATAAAGGTGTAGTTTTTAAGGGACAATGATACGATTCATTTCACATCATTGTCTCTTATTGAGTGAGGGAGTGATAGTTATGGAATTTGTAAATAAAATGAGAAATAATTCATTTATATTCTTATCCGTGTTGGCTTCGTTGATGGCGGTTAACTCCTTATCGACGGATGTATACTTACCGGCGTTGCCTGCTATGACGGAAATGCTGGGACCGGGTGCGGAACTCACAATCAGTGGCTATTTATTCGGTTTTATGATTGCCCAACTCGTGTGGGGACCTATTAGTGATAGTATAGGGCGCATTAAGCCTTTAATTATGGGCTCGGTATTATTTGTTATCGGGACCATCGGTTGTGCGACCGCCGATACCATGACCGAACTCGTTATTTGGCGAATTTTTCAGGCTATCGGCGCCTGTGTAGGTCCTATGTTGTCGCGAGCCATGATTCGCGACCGTTACAGCCTCGCTGAATCGGCTGACAAATTATCCTTGATTACCATGCTTATGGCAGGGGCACCAATGGTAGGCCCATCTATTGGTGGTTTAATCGTTGAATTTGCCTCTTGGCATATGATTTTCTGGGCCGTTGCCATTGTTGGTGTTTTAATCGGTATCGGCACATTCTTTTTACCGGAAACATTGCCGGAAGAACGCCGTAATAAAGCGGGCATTAAAAATGCTTTTAAAATTTATGGTGAATTAATTACCGACTGGGCATTTATGAAATATACATTGTGCGTTGCCTTTTTCTATATGGGCGCGTACGCCGTCATTGCCGGGACCCCTTACGTATATATTACATATTATGGAATACCAGAACGCTATTTTGGGGCGTTATTTGCCATGAACGTTATCGGCATTGTTATCATGAGTTCTTTGAACCGGGTACTCATTACTCGTTATACGTTGGATACCTTGCTTCGGGCCGCTACCTTTGGTTCCTTTTTAGCCGTATTCTTGCTGATTTTTATGGTATACACCAATGTGTGGGGCGTGTATGGTGTTATTTTGTCAGTAGTTCTTATTTTTTCGACAAATGGCATTATAGCAGCCTGTGCGACAGCCGCAGCCCTTGACAAAGCAGGAGATAAAGCAGGTACCGCAGCTGCTCTCATCGGATCTTTGCAATACGGTAGCGGCATCGTATCTTCCGTAGCCTTAGCTATCCTCTTCAACAACACACCATGGCCAATAGTAGGCACCATTGCGGTATCTATTGCCATCACAATGTGGCTCGCCTGGAGCAAAACACCGGTTAGTGAAAACGATGAAGACAACGATAACATAAAAGCTAATGATGAATGCACCCAAGAATAAAAATAAGAGCTAAGATTTAATACGGCGACACCCTTTGCTGTGGCTCTAGGTGCTAAAGTAGCAGAAACGAAAAAAAGACACTATACATCCTGTGAACCGACTTTTGTGCCCGTGGCACCCAGCGCCCCACCTAGGAGCTAAGATCTAATACGGCGACACCCTTTGTGTGGCCCTAGGTGCTAAAGTAGCAGAAACGCAAAAAGACCCTATACATCCTGTGAACCGACTTTTGTGCCCGCGGCACCTAGGAGGAAGCAGGATGTATAGGGTCTTTAAATTTTATACGTAGCACTCAGGCCACAGCAGGGCTTCGCCTATTACGACTTAGCGATCCCCATTGAATATCGAATTCTTCACAATAACATAATCCACTTTTCGAATTGCGGTCAAGTTATTACCACCTGCATAGGAAATAGAGGACTGTAAGTCTTGTTCCATTTCAGTTAAGGTATCGAAAAGGCTGCCTTTGGAAGGAATGTACATTTTTTTACCTTCCACGTTTTTACGCTCGCCTTTTTGCGATTCGGAAGCGGAACCAAAGTATTCTTTGTATGGTTTGCCGTCGATTTCAACTTCTTTACCCGGAGATTCGGTGTGACCTGCAAAGAGGGAACCGATCATAACGAAAGTAGCGCCGAAACGAATAGATTTAGCAATGTCGCCGTGGTCGCGGATACCGCCGTCAGCGATAACAGGTTTAGTAGCCGCTTTGGTGCACCAACGAACAGCGGATAGCTGCCAGCCGCCGGTACCAAAACCGGTTTTTAATTTCGTGATACATACTTTACCCGGTCCAATGCCGACTTTAGTAGCGTCAGCACCGGCGTTTTCAAGTTCACGAACGGCTTCAGGAGTACCAACATTACCGGCAATAACGAAGCTTTCCGGTAATTGTTTTTTAATATGCTGAATCATTTCAATAACGGAATTGGAATGACCGTGAGCGATATCGATGGTAATATATTCAGGAGAAAGACCGGCTGCTTTAATTTCATCAACGAAATCAAATTCTTCTTTTTTTACACCAATACTGATGGATGCAAATAAGCCTTGTTCTTTCATACGTTTAATAAAATCAAGACGAGTGTGTGGAGCAAAACGGTGCATGATGTAGAAGTAATTGTTGCGGGCTAATTTTTCAGCCAATTCTTCATCAATAATCGTCTGCATGTTGGCCGGTACAACCGGTAAACGGAATGTGCGATTGCCGAGTTTTACTGAAGTATCACATTCACTGCGGCTGTTAACAATACATTTATTCGGGATTAACTGAATGTCTTCATAATCAAAAATGTTTGTTGTATTAATCATGGAAGGCCTCCTTGTAATAACATAAATATCCATTAGACATTATATAGGAAATAGAGCGCTTTGGCAAGTCTAATTCGAACAGTATGATTTATATATCGTTTTAATGTTCGGATTTTGTAAATGTCATGTTTTCTTTTTGTAAAAACTTTGATACTTTGGGCAAAAAAAGGTATTGAGTTGATTTATACTTCGCTCTGGCGGTATAATTAAATTATATTTGCAAGCAATTGGGTAAAAAGCTTAAGGAGAACGCAAATCATATCTTTACTGTTGTTGTGATAACGACCTATGGTCGGGAGGATATTTATGGAACAAAAACAACGTACAAGAATGTTGGTGGAAGCGGGTTTATCGATTGCAATCGCATATGTATTACATTTTGTAGTCCTCTTTCAAATGCCGCAAGGCGGTTCGGTGAATGCAGCTAATTTGGTACCGCTTATCATTTTTGCCATTCGTTGGGGTGGTAAATGGGGCGTCATTACCTGTATGGCTTATGGTATCATCGATTTTTTATTGGGCTTCAAATTTTCGCTTCATTTTTTAAGCATCTTACTGGATTATATTTTAGGCTATGGTGCCATCGGTGTTGCCGGCTTCTTCGGTAATAGTCGTGGGCGCGCTATTTTAGGCGTTACGGCGGGATGTGCATTACGCTGGGTCTGCTCTGTTGTGTCGGGCGCCGTCGTATTTGCTTCTTACGCACCGGTCGGTCAAAATCCATGGATTTATTCTATGATTTATAATGCCAGTTATATGGTGCCGGAATTAGTTATTAATATGGCGGTTATTGTACTGTTCTATAACCGTATTATGAAAGGAATTCGTTCGACGCGCGGCTAATTGTGGCTGAACGAGTTAATGGAGTTATTTATGAAACGTCTTTTAGTAGAACGTACAGATATGAACCAATTGCATGATATGGGGCTTCTCATAGTGTGTGGCGGTCAAAGTACTCGCATGGGACGTGACAAAGCATCGTTGCCTTGGCAAGAAGGCACACTTTTGACCTCGCTCATGACCAGGGCGAGGTCCTTTGCTTTTTCACATATCGTTATCGCCGGTAATCAACCGGTCGATTTACGAACTTTACCGGGTGAACTCTATGCGATGCATCCTTTATCGGATTTAAGTGGTCGGGTACGCCTTAGTGATACTGAATTGGCCACAGTAGAACCTCATGATGTGCATCGTTTGGAATGGGTGTTGGAAAACGAACGGACCTTGTCCATCTATTTAACGGCCGATCAGGGCGAACCATGCGGCCCTTTGGGCGGTTTGGCGGTCGGCCTTAGTGAAGGGCATTGTGATGCTTATTTGGCGGTGTCGGTGGACATGCCATTATTTGACAATTTTGACTTTGGCGATGTAACAAAACTTCGCTCTCATTTGGGGAGAACCCCGGTAGATTGTATTGTGCCTACTATAAATGGCAATTTAGAGCCTTTAGGGGCTTTATATAGCCAGCGCTGTCTGCCGGTTATCATAAAGTTGTTACAGCAAGGGGAACGCCGTTTGCGGGCCATTTTTGACCATTGTCCGACGGAGTATGTCGATGTATCGGTTAAAGCCTATGCCTATAAAAATGTAAACACTTATAATGAATATAAGGCGATTCGGGCTTTAGCGTATAACAGTACTCGTCAAAAACCGATTATTTCCGTGGTGGCCAGTCAGTCTAAAACGGGCAAAACCGAAGTGGCTACACGCTTAATTAAGGCTTTGGATGAACTTGGCTATAAAGTTGGTTTTGTCAAAAGTGATGGTCATGGTTTTACCATGGATTCAGAGGGTACTGATACGTGGAAGGCCGATAACGCCGGCGCGAAGGCTGTAGCCATTACCGGGCCTACCGGGTATGCGATTTTAAATAAGACG
>NZ_SVCB01000143.1 GCF_015058545.1 Veillonella sp. | reverse complement strand
GCACACTACCGTATTGTTGGAAACTATGGCCGGCAAAGGGACTGAAGTGGGCCGCACCTTTGAAGAAATTGCCCGTATTATTGATGGCGTGAAGTTAAAAGAGTACATTGGTGTCTGCATGGATACCTGCCATATTCACGAAGGTGATTATGATATTATCGGCGACTTGGATGGTGTTATGGAGTCTTTTGACAAAATCGTCGGCCTCGACCGTTTACATGCCATTCATTTGAATGATTCTAAAAACCCGCGGGGTGCTCATAAAGACCGTCATGAAAAAATCGGCGAAGGTCATATCGGTTTGGAGGCTATTACGAAGGTAATCAATCATCCGGCATTGCGCAATTTACCATTCTATTTGGAAACGCCGAATGAATTGGATGGCTATGCGAAGGAAATTGCCTTGTTGCGCAGCGTTTATAAAGAAGCGTAAGGTATGAGCTACTTAGGTTTTTCAAAATCTCTATAAAAGGGAGCCTATAGAGAAATTCAGTGTTTAGCGTGTTTTGAAGAGGGATACTATGCGGATATTACACACCGGTGATTGGCATTTAGGCCGAATTTTTTATGCCCGCCATCTTACGAATGACCAGGCCTATGTACTGGAGCACCAATTTTTTAAGATGCTGAAAGACGAAAAGATAGATGCCATTGTTATTGCGGGCGATGTGTTTGATCGCGCCGTGCCGCCTGTGGAAGCGGTGGAACTATGGGATATGGTGATTACTAAATTGGCCTTGGACTATAAAATTCCGACGCTGGTAATCGGTGGCAATCATGATAGTGCGGAGCGTCTCGACATGGGCCGTGATTTGTATTCTAAATCACACGTTCATGTGTGGGGCCGGATGGACCGCAGTTTAGAGCCCCTTTATTTAGAAGATGGGCATGGCGAGATTGCTTTTTGTCCTATGCCGTTTACGGAACCGCGCACAGTTTTGACCAATTTATTGGAAACCGTTCCGGCGGCACATCGTTTGGATGAGTGGCAAAATCTGGCAGTAGCCTATGGCGAAACGTATGCGGCTTGGGCCGATTATTTGCGTAGCCTCGTACCGGAAGGAATGCGTACGGTCGGCATGGCTCATACTATGGTAGCCGGCAGTATTACCAGTGAATCGGAACGTCCTTTGGTAATTGGCGGTACTGCTAATGTGGGGGTGGACGTATTTGCGCCGTTTAACTATACGGCCCTGGGGCATATTCACCGGCCACAACGCATGGGGGCCGATAACATTCGCTACAGCGGGTCTCTATTAAAATATTCCTTTGATGAGGCGAATCATAATAAGTCGTTTACCATTGTTGATATGGATGCAAAGGGTGACTGCCAAATTGAACAGGTCGGTATCGAAGCGTTACATGATGTAGCCATTGTCAAAGGCAATTTTAATGATATTTTGCAAGATACGGCACTTCATGAAACTTACAAAGATACGTATTTACAAGTTGAACTGGCAGATACGGAACCGGTTATCGACGGCATGGCACGCTTGCGTGACGTTTTTCCATACGCCATGTCCTTGGAGCTTACGGGCCGTATGCAGGCGGAAATGACTGCCGACAATCGCGTAAATTATAAAGAATTATCAGAGCGTGAATTATTTGAAGATTTTGCTTTGGCTGTTCGTAATGAGCCGTTAAGTGACGAGGAGAAGGAATTTATGAACTCTCTTTGGGAACGTTTGATTAAGGAGGACTGACATGAGACCTTTAACTTTAACAATGACGGCGTTTGGTCCTTATGCGGAAACGGTTCACTTGGACTTTGATGATTTGAAAGAAGAAAGTTTATTCCTCATTACGGGGCCGACGGGAGCCGGTAAAACAAGTATTTTAGATGCCATGGTGTATGCTCTGTTCGGCGAATCCAGTGGCGGTTTGCGCAGCGGCACGAGCATGCGCAGTGATTACGCTTCGCCTGAAACATTAACGAAAGTTACCTTTACTTTTTCAGTAGGTGACGGCCAATATAAGATTGAACGGTGTCCGAAACAAAAAGTAAAGAAACGCCGCGGTGAAGGCTTTCGCGAGCAGGCTGCTGTAGCATCATTAGCCGTTTTAGAAGACGGCGAATGGCAGGAGTTCAGCAGTCGCGCCAATGACATTAAGGAAAAGGTGCATGAGATATTGGGCTTTAGAGCGGAACAGTTTTTGCAAGTCGTATTACTGCCGCAAGGAGAATTTCGCAAACTCCTGGTAGCCCCTACTTCAGAGCGTGAAACGCTGATGCACAGTCTCTTTCGCACTGAAATTTACGCCCGTTTGCAGGACATGCTCAAGGAAGAGCATGACAAAGTATATGCATCGGCGCGTGAGGTGGTGGACCGTCAACGATATTTATTGAGTACAGAAGATGTGAAGACGGAAACAGATTTGCGTGAAAAATTAAGCCGTGCCGAAGCGGAACAGACAAAAGCGGCGGGCATCTTAGCCGAGGCGCAAGCCAATCAGGTAAAAATTTTGGCTGACTATGAATTAGGGGAAAAACGCCAAACATTAGGCGCCACCATTAATGAAAAACAAGCGGAACTCGCTGATTTGATGAAACAAGCAGAATCTGTTAATGGATCGCGGCAAATTGTAGAGCGTTTGGAACAAGTGATGCCGATTTTTCAGAAAGAGACAGAACTGGCAAAATTAGAAGCTAAAAAACAGCAGCTTGCCGATGATTTAATAGCTGCGCGGACCGACAAAGAGGCACTCATGAAAACCGGGGCGACGCTAACTGCTACGAAGGCATCCTTGGCAGAGCGTAAACCTATGAGTGAAACCTATCGTTTGGATATTCACAAGGCTGGCGAGATTAAAGCGCATTTTGATGCTATCACGTTACTTCAGACTGAATTAAAACAGCTCGTGGAAGACGTTGAAAATGCAAAAGAGGCTGTAAAGGAGGCGAATGAACTTTTAAAAACTAAGCTGGAAGAAGCGGATACGACAAGTAAGAGTGTAGCAGAACTTCGGCAGGCTTTAGGTAATCAGAGTCAACTCATGAAGGAACGTGAGGCTGTTTTAAAGGCCGTTCAACTGGGTGAAAACGCAGCGCGGTTAATAGAAGAGCGAGCAGCGGCCAAAGTACAAGCAGCTAACACTCGTCATGCTTATGAAGAAGCTAAGCAGCAGGAAGAATTAGCTTTCATGGAGCGAGCGCATCAGGAAAATCTGCGCCGGCAATTTGCGGCAGCGGGATTAGCAATCGCTTTGAAAGGCCATGAAGCCTGTCCGGTTTGTGGATCTACGGAACATCCTCACAAGGCTGTTTTGCCTGATGAATACTCGGAAGAAGCCATGGCGAACGCAGAAAAAGTGTATAGTGAAGCGTTACAAGAATCATCCGCTCGGGCGGAACGACAGAGCGCGGCTGCCGAGCAATGGACCCGTGCCGATGAGGCGGTCAAAGAAAGTGAAAGTGCTATAGCAGCCTGGTTGGCTGAACATGGCGATATAGATATAAAATCAACGGTTGCCTGTGAGTTCTTGGCAGAGGCGGACAGTGTTAAAACTATTCTGAATCAGCGCAGTCAAGCCTTAGCCGTAAAAGAGAAGAAAGTTACACAATTGAGTGATACCCTTACGGCTTTAAATAATACGATCGAGACTATTCGTGCCGAACTGAAAGAGAAAGAAACAAGCTATCAGGATATGCGCACGAAGCTCGTGGGTAAGCAGGAAGGTTTGACGCTTCATCAAGATGCGGTAAAAGCGATAGATAAGGTTTCTTGGGCAAAAGAATTACAAGCTAAAGAGACGTGGCTCGCCGCTTTTGAAAAAGAACAGCTTCAATTTGAAGAAGCGGAGCGTGATTATTTACAGGCCAAGAGCTCAAATGGAACGACGATTATAAATCTGGAAAAACAGCAGCGGGAAACGATGCACGAGGCTACGGTTAAAGCGCAGGAGATTGAAGCGGAACTTCACCGATTGAATTTGAGTGCAGCAGAGTTGATGGATCTTCGGCCGATGGTGGCACGCAAGCAGGAATTCGTAACAACCGTCAAGAATTATGATGCGGCAGTGGACCGAGTGCAAACTTTGCTGACGGCGGCTTCCAATGATTTAGCGTCTTTAGCAGAACCGTCCATGGTCGTAACGAAAGAAATGAAGGACGAAGCGTCAGCTATCTATGAAAACGCTGTGCGCAACGAAACGAAGGCAGCGGAGACGGTTCGTCATCTCCGGGAAGTTTTAGCCGAATACAGTAAATTAGTGGCTGATAATGCGGCGATAACCGAACAATTCGGGTTTATTAATAATCTCTATGAGCTTGCTAATGGTGGCAATGCCGGGCAAAAAGGCGTAACCTTTGAACGCTATGTGCTGGGGGCTATTTTGGAAGAAGTGGTGGTAGCCGCCAATGTACGGCTACGTCAGATGAGCCGTGGGCGCTATGAATTGCGCCGTGCTCAGGCGGACAGTGTCAGTCGCGGTCATCGTGGCCTTGATCTGTCGGTGCTTGATACTTATACGGGTTATGAACGGCCGGCTAATACCTTGTCCGGCGGTGAAACCTTCCTTGCTTCTTTGTCGTTGGCTATGGGTTTAGCCGATATTATTCAAGCCTATGCCGGTGGGATTCACTTGGATACGATTTTCATTGATGAAGGTTTCGGGACTTTGGATCCGGATACGCTCGATATTGCCATGGAGACCTTGGTGGAATTGCAAAAATCGGGACGCTTGGTTGGTATTATTTCTCATGTACCTGAATTGAAGGGGCGCATACCGGTCCATCTGGTAGTGGAAGCTACCAATAAGGGCAGTACGGCTCACTTTTTAGTACCATAAATATACGGGCGAAGAAAATGTGTAGCCCTAAGCGTGTTGAAAGCGATACATCATATAGTAGTTTGTCATATTGTTACTTCATCATATAGCAATATATCGAGATTTATGATACTATTAAATAGCAGTATTAAATATTTTGAGCAGTAAACTTTGAAATAGAAAATTAAATAAGTTCCTATGACTTTGTATGTGATGAGAGGAGATTACAAACATGAAATTTACAATGGTACATAATAATTTTAATGTTCGTGATTTAGATAAAAGCATTAAATTTTACGAAGACGCTTTAGGCTTAAAACCGGGTCGTCGCATTGAACCGGCTGACGGTTCTTTTAAAATCGTATATTTGGAAGACGGTAGCAGTAATCATCAGTTGGAATTGACATGGTTGCGTGATTGGGACCGTCCGTACAATTTAGGTGATAACGAATTCCATTTGGCATTCGTTGTTGATGATTATGAAGGGGCTTTCAAAAAACACAAAGAAATGGGTTGTGTTGTATATGAAAACCCTAACATGGGCATTTACTTTATTGCCGATCCGGATGGTTATTGGTTGGAAGTAATTCCGGCGACTCGTTAATTTGGAATTATAGCGACTCGTTAATTTGAAATTATAGTCGTTTTTAAAACGCTGCTGCCTAAGAGCGGCAGCTTGTAGTAGTCACTTCGGTGGCAGTCAGTAAAAAGTGTATTATTGATGGGAGATTTGAATGGAACACATGTTTACCCGCTTGGAATGGCTGGTAGGAAAAGAAAAATTAGAAAATTTGGGTACTAAATCGGTAGCCTTGTTTGGTTGCGGCGGTGTAGGCGGTTTTGCCATGGAAGCATTAGTGCGTACCGGTATCGGTCGTTTAGTTTTGATTGACGGCGATAAAGTTACGGTGAGTAATTTGAACCGTCAGCTTATTGCGACGCAGGAAACTATCGGTCGTCGTAAAGTTGAAGTTGCGAAAGAGCGCGCTTTGTCGATTCGACCTGATATGCAGGTAGATACTTACGATATCGTATATACCAAGGAAGCGTATCCTGATTTTATCAAGGACATTAAGGTAGATTTTGTTATCGATGCGATTGACATGGTAACGGCTAAATTGGCGATTATTGAAAACTGTCAGGAATTAGGTATTCCTTGTATTTCGTCAATGGGCACGGGTAATAAGATGCATCCG
>NZ_SVCB01000142.1 GCF_015058545.1 Veillonella sp. | reverse complement strand
TTTATTTTCATAAAATTCTCAATACGAACTATTCATATTCATTATAGCATATTCAGTCAAGCCGTTTGCTGTTACATCATGAGTAGTGATATAATTGAAGTCGTATGACAGATTTATTTTGAATGAGTATTCTCATATAGTTTTATGGAGCATAGAAGACATATGCGTGTAACGAAAGCGATTAAAGCGGAACAGATAGCTATTCTGGAAACCGTCTATAAAGATGCAAAGCCCGCCTTGCATTATAACAGTCCTTTTGAACTATTAGTAGCCGTTGTGTTGTCCGCACAATGTACGGATGAACGGGTTAATATCATAACGAAACGTTTATTTCCTACGTACAGTGACCCGGCCGATATGTTGGCATTGGGTACGGCGAAGTTGGAAGTTCTGATTCGTGACTGTGGATTGTATCGTGCCAAAGCGGCTAATTTAATAAAAACTTGTGATATTTTGGTCCATACTTATGGCGGTGAAGTACCCCATGAGTTTGATAAATTGGTAGAATTACCGGGCGTTGGCCGCAAGACGGCTAATGTATTAGTATCGGTGTTATTTGACACGCCGGCGATTGCCGTTGATACGCATGTTTTTCGCGTATCGAACCGCTTAGGTTTGGCCCGTGGCAAAACACCGGAAGCGGTGGAAGAAAAACTTAAAAAAGCGATCCCCATGGAAAAATGGAGTGCCGCCCATCATTGGCTTATTTTTCATGGCCGTAAAGTGTGTAAGGCCAGAAAGCCTTTATGTGGTGAGTGTCCATTAGCTCACGTTTGTCCGTCAGCCGGTAAGGAGGCATAAAATGAAAGAAGCAATGCAATCAATGATAAAGAAATTTAAAGCAATTGGTGTTACCGGCAGTGCCATCGTAACGGAATTATTGCGTTTTCGCGTATTGGATCAGATTCTTCAAGGAAGCCCTGAAGTACGTCAATGGGGGATTACGGGCGATAAATTATATGAATTGGCGCAGCAAAGCACGGTAGACGTATTTGGCGAAATCCCTTATGACCAAGCTGCTTTTGAATCGGTATACGGTCCTTCGTTTGCTGTAGAAGTTATGGATTTCATTACGGAAACAGGCTATGTGGAAGGTATTGCAGCAGGCGAACAATGGCGCTTACCTTTACAGGAAGTAATCGAGTTTCATAAAAACTCGGAAGGCATTATCTTGTTTGCCGATATCGAAGAATATGCAGCCATAGCGGAAGAAATTTTACAAGCCATTCCGTCAGAGCGTTTATTATTATATACGTCATCGGAAACATGCTATAATTTATTTAAACAACTCTATCCGTTGGCACCGGTTATTGATGAATGGCCGGAAGATGTTATTTTTGACCATATTGTAGCGGCCTCTACCGGTTTGTTCCGCGCACCGGTTGAAATTATGCAGGAATTGGCCAATCGTGTAGGCAATATTACAGAACTTGGTACAGCCCATTATTTCATTCCTATCAGTGCCATTCAGGACCAAGTAGGCATGAATCGCATGGCTGTTCAGTACATGTTATTGCAACCCCGTTTGGAAGCAATTCGCGAATGGGCTCCGCTGGGGACCTATGAATTTGTGTACACGAATCGCTCGGTTAAAAAAGTGGCCCTCGAAATTCGTGAAGTAATGGGTGATACTTGGCGTTCAACACCATTTATTGCCTTGCCTCATGAAGTATTGGCTTCTATGGATACTTTCTCCATGGTACAGTATGCCTTGTCGCTTTGCGGTATAGAACCGGCTATGAAAGCTCAATTACCGACACTGGGGGAAGACGGTTTTACTTCAAAAGATCCTAAAGTACCTTTATATGTACAAAAAGTATTTAATGCGTTTGAAGCGACTCGCCTGGAATTAGAACGTCAGGGTACTGAGGTTCAATTAAAACTGGTTGACTATGAAGGTCGCAAAGCGGGTGAAACTTTAGACGAAGATTCCTATGGGGAACTTATGGAACAAAGCAAAGTGGCGGAAGATGAAAAAGCGTATTGGATGTTTACCAATCCGGAGGCTGCTTATATCTGGTATACCTATTTCCGCAGTCTACAGGGGGAACAGGTTTTAACCAAGCTCGCTCAAATGGTGTTGACGCCGGAAGCCTTATTACAATTGATGGGTAGTGTGCGTCGCCAAATTATTAAAGAAGAACCGTTGGCAGAATTGGCAGCTCGTTTTGAAAAAGCCCGGGCGGCTCGTAAAGAGGCGTTAGCTAAGGCTGATGCCGATTGGCAGCAAGAGATTGAAGCCATTGCCAAAGAAATTGTACCAAATCCAACTGAGAGTGATTGACAAGAAAGTCTAAGTGGGATAAAGTATATTGTTAGATAAGGAGGGAAGACATGGCAGTTGTAAATTTTGAAATCTATAAAGTATTGGGCACCTTATCTGAAAATAAAGATGGGTGGAAAAAACAGCTTACTTGCACCAGTTGGGGGCGTTATAATCCTAAATTCGACCTTCGTTCCTGGGACAGTGAATATAACGGTATGACGAAAGGGATTACTTTATCGCTCGAAGAAATCGTGGCTCTTCGCGATTTATTGAATGAAGTGGATTTAGAAGCAGCATACGAAGAATCCGTAGCGGAACGTCAAGCTGCTAAAGCAGCTGAAAAAGCGGCCGAAAAGGACTCCGCTGACGAATAAGCAAAATTTAACTAATGAGTTGCATTAACTGATTGTCCATGATATAATCAATAAGCATAGTTTTGGACAGTGGAAAGAGGTGTATAGAATGAAACAAGGAATTCATCCTAATTATGGTGAAGCTACCGTAACTTGCGGTTGTGGCAATACGTTTAAAACAGGTTCCGTTAAAAGCGATCTTCGCGTAGACGTATGTTCCAAATGCCATCCGTTCTTCACAGGACAGCAACGTACTGCTCAGGCTCGCGGTCGTATCGAACAATTCAACAAGCGTTACGGTAAATAATTACTGTAGTCTAGCTATACAAATAATACGGCAGAGCTTCGGCTCTGCCTATATTTGTTTGAGAGAGGAGACGCATTGGAAACGAAGCGAGTTAAAAAGTTTGTCGGAGGCCAAGCCGTCATCGAAGGTGTTATGATGCGCGGCCCTAAATATACAGCCACAGCGGTTCGTGAACCGGGTGGCCAAATTGTAGTGGATACGAAACCGACGAGTTCAATCAGTGATAAGTATCCCATTTTGAAAAAACCTCTTTTACGAGGTTGTGTGGCTCTTTATGAGTCTTTAGTTATCGGTATGGGCGCCCTTTCTTTTTCCGCTAAAGCAGCCGGTGAGGAAGAGGAAGCCATGTCGAATAAAGAAATTGCAGTGACCATGGTATTTTCCACGGTGCTGGCGATTGCCTTATTTTTGGCATTACCCACTTACGCGGCTAAATGGATTCCCGGCGTAGGTGATAATCACTTTGTATTAAACTTGGTAGAAGGGGCGATTCGCCTTCTTTTATTTTTGCTTTATATATGGGCTATCGGGCAGACCAAAGATATTCGCCGTGTGTTCCAATATCACGGGGCGGAGCATAAAACCATTCATACCTATGAAAGCGATATGCCGTTAACGGTAGCCAATGTGCGTGCCCATTCGCGGCTCCATGCCCGTTGCGGTACGAACTTCTTGTTGATTGTTATGGTAACAAGTATTTTTGTATTCGCTTTCTTGGGCTGGCCAAGTTTATGGGAACGCATTATTTCACGTGTGCTCTTAATGCCTGTCGTAGCCGGTATAGCCTATGAAATGATTCGCCTTGCCGGACGCAGTGAAAATGTAATTGTTAAAGCGTTAATAACGCCCGGTTTATGGCTTCAGTATATGACGACCCGTGAGCCGGAAGATGACCAAATTGAAGTGGCTATTCGTGCCTTGGAAACGGTGCGGCCTGCTGAAGAAGACGCTTATGAATCTTAGCTGTGCCGGTCGGGATATTTTAATTCTGTGGCAACGCTGCATAGTCGTCGAATAATTAGTCTGAAAGGGGTACCCGTTTCATGGTTTTAGTAGATAAATTACAAGTTATTGAAGATAAATTTATGGATTTGGAGCAACGCATCAGTGACCCTGAAGTGATTGCCCGTCAGCAGGAATGGCAGAAGTTAACACGTCAACACGCGTCCCTTACGGAAACCGTTAATACTTTCAGAGAATACAAACAAGTTCTCGCCGGCCTTGATGAAGCTTTGGAAGTAGTAGAAGATAAAAGTCTTGACGAAGAATTCCGCGAAATGGCACAGGAAGAATTGAAGGACTTAAAAGAGCGCAAAGAAGTGTTGGAAGAACAACTCCATATTTTGCTTTTGCCAAAAGATCCTAATGATGAAAAGAACGTTATCGTGGAAATCCGTGGTGGTGCCGGCGGTGATGAAGCGGCTTTATTTGCCGGTGATTTATTCCGCATGTACACTAAATACGCGGAAGCGCAAGGTTGGCGCTGTGAAATCATCGATGCGAACGCACCGGAATTGGGCGGCTTCAAAGAAGTGGTGTTCTCCGTTGACGGTAACAGCGCTTATTCCAAATTGAAGTTTGAAAGCGGTGTACATCGTGTACAGCGTGTACCGGAAACTGAATCATCCGGTCGTATTCATACCTCTACTGTTACCGTAGCCGTATTGCCGGAAGCGGAAGATGTAGACATTGAAATTAATGATAAAGACCTTCAAATCGATACCTATTGTGCCAGCGGTGCCGGCGGTCAGCACGTTAACCGTACCGAATCGGCCGTGCGTATTACGCATAAACCGACGGGCATTGTAGTTGCGTGTCAGGATGAACGGTCTCAGTTAAAAAATAAAGATAAGGCAATGTGCGTATTACGTGCTAAATTGCAAGATAAAGCCGAACAGGAAGCGGCCGCCAGCGTGGCAGCCGATCGTAAGAGTCAGGTCGGTACGGGCGATCGCAGTGAACGTATTCGTACTTACAACTATCCGCAAGGTCGTGTGACCGATCATCGCATTAACTTAACGCTCTATAAATTGGATGCCGTGCTTAATGGCGATTTGGACGAACTGATTCAAGCTTTGATTGCAGCGGATCAGGCCGCAAAAATGCAGGAGGCCGATCAAAATGCCTAAGGAGCTGTGGACTATCGGTCGCTTGCTCCAATGGACAGAGCAGTATTTTCTCGGCAAAGGCGGCAGTCGCCTTGATGGGGAAGTGCTGCTTTCTCATATATTGGGGAAAGATCGAATTTACTTATACACACACTATGATGAACCTTTGAATAAACAGGAGCTAGACGCGTATCGTCCGCTCGTGCTTGAACGGGCAAAAGGGTATAGTGTAGCTGCCATTATCGGTAAAAAAGAGTTTATGGGTTTGCCGTTTATTGTGAATAAGGACGTATTAATACCGCGTCCCGATACGGAAACTTTGGTTGAAGATATTTTGACCGTTTTTGACAAAGACAGTGCACCTTATATCCTTGATGTTTGCACCGGACCCGGTACTATTTTATACAGTTTGCTTCACTATTTACCTAAGGCTACAGGGCTCGGTCTTGATATCAGCAAGGAGGCGTTGGCAGTAGCCGTGAAAAATCGGGAGCAGTTGGAGCTCGCGGATCGGGCTAAATTATGTTATTCCGATTTATTGAGTGCCTTGGCAACGGATACGGCCTATGAAAACGCTTTCGATTTAATCGTATCCAATCCGCCGTATATTCCGAGTGAAGAAATTTTGACCTTGGAACAGGAAGTTCAAAATGAACCGGTAATAGCCTTAGATGGCGGTGCCGACGGCTTGGATTTCTATCGCCGCTTACTGGCAGAGGCGCCTAAATATTTAAAAGCAGGCGGCTACTTAGCGGTTGAAATTGGGTATGATCAAGCTGAGGTAGTAACTGAAATTGCCAAAAATATCGGGGTTTACAGTGAAGTAGTGGCACAAAAAGATTTAGGTGGTATTGTACGGGCCTTACGTTGGCAGAAAACAGGTGATGATAATGGCCATAGAAACTAAAGTATATAAACATTTGGATGATGCAGCCATTGCCGAATTGGGCGCACGTTTACGTGACGGTCAATTGGTGGCAATCCCTACGGAAACTGTATACGGACTGGGTGCTAACGGTCTTGATGAAGCAGCGATGAGTCGAATCTATGAGGCTAAAGGACGTCCGTCAGATAATCCTTTGATTTTACATGTACCTGATCAGGAAGCCGTAAAACCCTTGGTTGCCTCAATTCCACCGACGGCACAAAAGCTCATGGATGCTTTTTGGCCGGGACCTTTGACTATCATTATGCCAAAATCCGACAAGGTACCTAAGCGTGCTACGGGCGGTTTAGATAGTGTAGCGATTCGTTGTCCCGCTCATGATGTGTGTCGTGCTATTTTAAAAGCCGCCGGCGTACCGGTGGCGGCGCCCAGTGCCAATATTTCCGGTCGTCCCAGCCCGACTACGGCAGATGCGGTACTGCATGATATGAAAGGTCGCATTGAAGCTATTGCCGATGCGGGACCTTGTGATGTGGGCGTTGAATCCACCATCGTAGAATGCGGTGATGATGCGGTTACTATTTTAAGACCGGGCGGAATTACCGATGCTATGTTAAAACGGGTAGTTAGTACGGTGACTTTTGACGAAGCTTTGAGTGCGCCCGATGTGGCACCAAAAGCGCCGGGTATGAAATACACGCATTATGCCCCGGATGGTGATATGACTACTTATGTGGGGGCACCGCGCCTCGTCAGTCAGGCTATGATTGATGCCATGGAAGCGATTAAGCAAGAGCATCACGACAAACCGCTTCGTTTCGGGTTCCTCATGAGTGATGAAGTGGCACAATTCCTTGACATCTATTTATCTTCATCGGATGTGTCTTTTGAATATGTAATTTATGGTAATGCGGCGGATTATAAAGGGCTTGCCCATAATTTGTATTCTTCATTATTGGCATTCAATAAGGCCGGCGTGACCCATATTTTTGCTACCGGCGTGCCCATGCAAGGCTTGGGTCGTGCCATTATGAACCGCATGGCGAAGGCAAGCAGTCAAAAAATCGTACATGTAACGGGTAAACCGTAAGGGGTACTTGTAAATAGGGGCCGCCGGTTTTACATCGGCAGGCTATACAATAGATATTGAAAAGAGGTAAGACTATGAACATATTATTTGTTTGCACCGGCAATACTTGCCGCAGCCCTATGGCAGAAGGTATGCTAAAAGCGATGGCAGAGGACGCTAAAAAAGATGTAGTGACTTTGTCGGCCGGTTTATTTACGGCGCCGGGTGGGCGTGTATCGCCGCAAGCTATTGAGGCGGTTAAAGATGTGGCTGATATTTCCGGTCATTTATCGCGTCCGCTTAATAAAGCTCTTTTGGATGCGGCTGATTTGGTTGTCGGTTTAGCAGCGGATCATAAAAAAGTATTATTGCGACAATTTCCTGAAATGAGCGATAAAATTGTAACCTTGGGTGAATGGGCCGGTACGAATGAAGACGTAGCCGATCCGTTTGGCGGTACGCAGGAAGAATATGATGCCTGTGCGGCACAAATCAAAGAACTTTTGACAAAAGCCTTGGCAAAGCTGGATTAAGATAAGTATAGTGAACAGTAATAAATTTTAAGACTCTACGGTAAGCTCCTTTTATAGAGCAGGTAAGTAAATCTTGATTGGTTGTTAATTTTAATAATATCTCTATATTGTGAACAAATGTCATTGCTTGATTTTATATGACATAGTAAAATAGGGTAGAGATGTTTATATTTAATGGATACCGATTAGGAGGGATAGGATGAAAGTAGCCATTGGCGCTGACCATGGCGGCGTTCATTTAAAAGCGACAATTAAAGCGTTGCTTGATGAATTGAATGTGGCCTATACTGACTTTGGTACCGATTCGGAAGATTCCGTGGATTACCCGGATATTGCCGAACCTGTGGCTAAAGCAGTAGCAGCAGGAGAATATGATCGGGGCATTTTAATTTGCGGTACCGGTATCGGGATTGGCATTGCAGCCAACAAAGTAGCCGGTATTCGTGCGGCCTTATGCCACGATACATTTTCAGCACATGCTTCACGGGAACACAATAACGCCAATATTTTAACGATGGGCGAACGTGTTATCGGACCCGGGTTAGCTAGCGATATTGTTAAAATTTGGTTAGCTACCGAATTCGAAGGGGGCCGTCATGAACGACGCGTCGCCAAAATAGCCGAACTAGAGGCTTAGTCCAGATAATTTGGGGGACAGCTTGTATTTCATAGGCACTATGATTTGAGTGTGTAGGAGGTAATGCTATGAGCATTCTTAAGAGTCAAGATCCGGAATTAAAAAATATGATTGATTTAGAGTTAAACCGTCAACGCAATAAGTTGGAAATGATTGCATCTGAAAACTTCGTATCTGAAGCGGTTATGGAAGCACAGGGCAGTGTATTGACCAATAAATATGCGGAAGGTTATTCCGGTAAGCGCTATTATGGTGGCTGTGAATATGTAGATATGGTGGAAACGTTAGCGATTGAACGAGCTAAGAAATTATTCGGTGCTGAACATGTCAATGTACAGCCTCATTCCGGCTCGCAAGCTAACTTTGGTGTTTATTTTGCTCTTTTAAAACCGGGCGACACTATCATGGGCATGAACTTATCCCATGGCGGTCATTTGACTCACGGTTCGCCGGTTAACGTTTCGGGTACATACTTCAATGTAATTCCTTACGGCGTTGATGCAGAAACACAGGAAATTGATTATGATGAAATGCGCAAAATCGCTGAAGAAAACAAACCTAAGTTAATTATCGGCGGCGGCAGTGCGTATTCCCGCATTATTGATTTCAAAAAAATGGCCGACATCGCTCATGAAGTAGGCGCTATTTTTATGGTAGATATGGCTCACTTTGCAGGTCTTGTAGCAGCCGGTTTGCATCCAAATCCAGTGGAATATGCCGATGTTGTAACTACAACTACGCATAAAACCTTGCGCGGACCTCGCGGCGGTATGATTCTTTGCAAAGAACAATATGCTAAAGCGATTGATAAAGCAATTTTCCCTGGCATCCAAGGTGGTCCTTTGATGCATGTTATCGCTGCTAAAGCGGTTGCTTTCGGCGAAGCTTTAAAACCTGAATTCAAAGAATATGCACAGCAAGTTGTAACTAATGCGAAAGTGTTGGCAGCAGCGCTTCAAAAAGAAGGTTTTAAAATCGTATCCGGCGGTACCGATACGCACGTAATGCTCGTTGACGTACGCAGCTGCGGTTTGACCGGTAAAGTAGCTGAATTCTTACTCGATGAAGTAGGTATTACTTGTAACAAGAACACCATTCCGTTCGATCCTGAAAGCCCATTCGTAACCAGCGGTATCCGTCTCGGCACACCTGCTTTGACAACACGTGGCTTAAAAGAAGCGGATATGGAAGAAATTGCGTCCATCATTGCGTTAGTTCTTAAAAACTCCGAAGATAAAGCTAAACATGAAGAAGCAGCTAAACGTGTAGCCGCTCTTTGTGAAAAATATCCTATGTATCCTAATCTTTAATATATCCGCTTGAGAGAGATTTCATAACATGCCTTATTGAGGCACAAAATAGTAAGACTTAAGGAGGCACCGTATTTATGAATGTTAATGTAATGACTCATCCGTTGATTCAACATAAAGTAACCTTAATCCGTAATGTTGAAACAGGTTCTAAAGATTTTCGCGAATTATTGGAAGAAATTACACTTTTGATGGGGTATGAAATTACTCGTGACTTACCGTTGGAAGATGTAGAAGTACAGACTCCGTTGGTAAAAGCAATCGGTAAACAAATTGCCGGTAAAAAATTAGGTATTATCCCTATTTTGCGTGCCGGTCTCGGCATGGTTAATGGTCTATTGGAATTAATGCCAATGGCTAAAGTAGGTCACGTAGGTTTATACCGTGATCCTGAAACCTTAAAACCGGTTGAATACTACTGCAAATTGCCGTCTGATTTGTCCGAACGTCGCATTATCGTGACAGATCCTATGTTGGCAACCGGCGGCAGTGCATCGGCAGCCATCACTCTTTTAAAAGAAAAAGGGGCTCGCGATATTCAGCTTATGTGCTTAGTAGCAGCTCCGCAAGGTGTAGAAGCGGTTAATAAGGAACATCCGGATGTACGCATTTATGTTGCGGCACTTGATGAAGACTTGAACGAACACGGCTATATCTTGCCTGGTTTAGGCGATGCAGGGGACCGTATTTTCGGTACTAAATAAGATTTTTATACTAAAAAATATATGATATTAATAAAGGCTTGAGGCGATTATTGAAGTGTATAACTGCCTTAGACTTAATTTTCTTAACGAAATGAAAAAAATAATAATAAACTGAAAGCTTGAAAATATTTTGGTTGTGTAGTTAGATAAAAACTAGCTCTACTAAAATGGTGCTAATTTAATAATGATTATATTTTGTTATTAAAAATATTGCATTATTAAGCATTTGAGATGTATAATGAAATTAACATGAAAATACTCTGGAGTAAATTGAGTGAGTTGTTCGTAATAGGTGGAGATTTTAACGAAATGAGGGGGATTTTGATGAAGTTTCGGTTAGGTAGTAAAAAGAGTAATAGGTATGTATCTAAATCTAGAAAAATGTTGTCGCTATGTATCACATTAACCTTGGTAAATGGAGGTATTACGGCTTTTGCGGCTGATAATACGGCGACGGTTAATGGCACGCTGAATGGTACGGCAATTACCGGTTCTACCAATTTTAATCAGATTACGGTAATTGATAATTCGTCGGCTGTAGTAAAAGATAAGGACGGTAATGTGACAACTATTACAAACAGTAAAGCCGGTGGCTGGGATACCATCATGGGAGCTAATGATCGAAATGATAATACATTGGTGTATGAAAGTGTTGGCGGCAATATCATTAATGTTGCCGGGAATGATGTGATTACCATTCATAACTTAATAGGTGGCAGTTCTACCCTGAGTGGGGATCCATCTATTCGAAGTGAATCTATTGTTAATAATGTCATTAATATTGGCAATGATGGCCAAAGTATGGGCACACTTCAAGCCGATGTAATTGCCGGCGGGAATACAGAGCGTACCGGTTATGCAAAGGCCTATCCTTTTTATAATGTCCTCAATCTAAGCGGGATGACCATTACCGGTATAAGCGATAGTGAGGATGAGCTCGATAATACTCGGGTACAGATTTATGGAGGCTTGATTGGTTCTAAAGGCACGATTATGCAAGGGAATGTTTACAGCAATGTAATTAATATTCAAGATTCGGTTGTTTTAAAAAATGCTGATATTTATGGTGGGTAAACGAATGTAGCTAGTTGGGGAGGGCATGTTGTTGGAAATCTGATAAATTTATCGGGTGATGCTGATTTATCTCAGGATGTTACCTTGCATGGAGCAGAGATTCCTGACACCAATAGAGAGGTTCGTAATTATGATAATATCTTAAATGTAGGGTATCGGGAAGAAGTCTCTTATTCCGATACGATGACATTACCGGGTTCCGGTTTTTTAAAATTTGGAGTACTTCCTGTGAATGCGCCTGATTTAATTCCTCCTAATGATAACTACTATGTGAATCTTACTCGTAAGGTAACACCTTGGAATAACAATGAAGTTAAGGAAATATCGGAATTTACTTCGGTTAAAATTTGGGCGATGAATGATTTGAATACGCCGGCATTGAAACTTCAAAAAGGGAATTTCGTTTATGATGTTACCAATCTTACCAGAAATACAGTGGAGCGAGGAACTATCATTGACTTAACGTATCTGACTTCCGGCAAAGATTATGGTACAAAGTATATTGATAATAAGTCGGGCGTTGATGCCGGTTTTGATGCAAAAGTAGAAGATATTGATTTAAGAGAGTTATCTGATGACGAAAAGAGTAATATTTTCTTTGCCGGTATAGAACCAGATGCCAAGATTACGGTTATTCAAGCTGAGAATGGCATTTATGAATCGGAAGACCAAGTAAAAGCCAATAAATTGACGTATGGATATTCTTTAGAGCAAAATGATACCTCGTTAATCGGCTCTTATGAAGGTGATGCCGGCATTGATGGCAATAATGTTGTTTGGCGAACCGGAGATATTACGGTAGATTCGATGATTGTACCTAATGTAACTTACGATGCCTCAGGTCCGAGTACAGCCACGATACAATTAGAAGAGTATGGCTATATATTCAATGAGAATACGACCATATCTAGTCCTGAGGTAACGAATAACACATCCGTCCTGATTTCGCCGGATGTTACTTGGACACTCGTAGACGGTAGCGCTGCTACCTCGGTGGCGGGTCTGGAAAACTTGAGCAATAAAGAAAATGGTGTAACTTATACCATGAGCGGTGGCACTGTGACGGTGACCGGAAATGGTATTACCGACATTTCAGCTGATGCCAAGGACCTCACATATCACTTGGAAAGTCCTACAAGCTTGACCTATCATAAGCTCGACTGGGCTTCTACGGATCCTGTATCTTCTTTAGATAGTAGTAACAATTATGATCTCAGTACCACTACGGTGGATTGGTCAAATCTTGTCATGGATAATCTGTCTTCTTTAAGAGGTGGCATCAATGAGCGAACATTATTAAATACTAACAGTACCGATGTTGGTTTAACCGATGATAATCTTGTAGGCACTACGCAAAATATTATCTCAGGCACGACTATTGAGGGTACCGGTCAAGCGCTAGTTAAGGATGGTAATGTAGTTTACCAAGCGGATATGCATGCTCAGGCTCAGACGCATCACGTTCTCCTTGGCCGGGCAGCGAGCTTGGCAGGTATTTTTGAAACAAATGATCTTATACTCGATACGATGAAGACCTTAGATCAGTCCAAAGCCGGTGTCGAAACCTTTGCTACTGTTGGCGGTGGTGAAAACCGTTATGAAACAGGCAGTCACGTTAAAACGAACATTTGGCGTGGTATAGCTGGTGTAGCCAAGAAATATTCGAAGGATGATGGAACGCAGGCCGAATACGGTGTATTCTACGATTATGGCAATGGCCACTATCGCACGTATGACGATTACGGCGTAGGTAATGGTAAGATTAAGTATAAAGGTGCCGGCATTTTTGGTAAGCGGATTGGTGCCAATGATACCTATGGTGAGGCTTCGCTTCGTATCGGCCGCGCCGCGAACGATGTTAAAAATCTTCTCCGCGATGTTAATGGTCAGGTATATCGATACGAAACAAATAGCATGTACAATGCTTTCCATGTAGGTGTTGGCCGTATTTTTGACAGAGGGAATGGCAATAGCCTTGATACATACCTTCGTTTCTTCCATACACATCTAAATGGGGATAGCTTCAACGCAGGTGGTCAATATGATGTTGATAGTTTAGAAAGTAATATATTCCGCATCGGAACTCGCTGGCAACACAAAGATAATCGTTTGACATATTACACAGGTCTTGCCTATGAGTATGAATTTAGCGGTAATGTTTATGGGCTTGCTGATGGTGCCGATATTAGAAGTGCGTCTACCCGCGGTGGCAGCGTTCGCTTTGAATATGGTCTCTTGATGGATTCAGGGGATTGGAATATTTCGCTTAACGGTAATGCTTATGCAGGTAGTCATAAAGGATTTAACGGAAATATCAGTCTGACTCGTCATATATAGTAATGGGAAGCCAACTATTTTTTTCAAATATGGCTGTTGAGAGTAATCCTTATAGAAGTTTGGAAGACTAACGAGTCTATAATTTCAAAAGAAGGACATGCATCATAATTGCTGTATGTCCTTTTTTTGTATGCGTTATATTTCAAGAATGATATATGTATTTCATTTATCGCAATAGACAAAACAAACCACATCGAATATAATAGATATATAGAGCGGAATGAGAAGAATAGGTTTTACGTTAAAATAAAGCATCAGGGGATTATGTTTTAACCGGACCTAAGATTGATTTTACATTTGTTAATATAATTTTAAATTACATTGAAAAGAGGTAGACTATGAAATTAAACAAATCTTTAAAAGTATTAGCCGTATCTTTATTGGTGGCAGGCAGCTTTGGCTTGGCACAGGCAAATTCCGAAATTACAATTGACCAGGCAACCGCTATCGCTTTGGCTAAAGTGCCGGGCGCAAATGCAAGTCATGTATATAAAGTTAAACCGGACATTGAAAATGGCCGTAAAGTATATGAAGGCAAAATTTTCTACAACGGCGTTGAATACGAATTCGAAATTGATGCCGCTACCGGTCAAGTAATTGATTGGGACGTAGATCGCGACTAATTGGCCGCTAAATTGTAATGATTGAAGCTCGTATTGAAAAGCGGATATCGTTAATTGAATGAAAATTAAAATAAGGGCGAGTACTATCTGCCGGCAAGCACACCACTTCGTGCTAAGGCTTACCTTACAGATAGAACTCGCCCTTATTCACGTTCTGCTATCATCTCAATAATAATGATATCCGTTTTTCAATAGTCATATTTCAGCAGATTACAATAGCGGCCAACTTAGTCGCGTTTTTGGCTGAGGAGGGAAAAAGAGTATTGACTTGAAGTCAACTTTAAGGTGTAAAGTAAATATAGTCAATAATACTATTATTTAGCAAGAGAAGTTAGAGAAGTAGGAGATGACAAATAGTGAGTATTTTATTTATTAACGGTAGTCCGAATAAAAACGGGAATACAAAACATCTAGCCGATGCTTTATTGGCTGGGAAAACCTATGAAACATTGAATTTGGTGGATTACAAAATTTACAGTTATGGTCAGGAATTTGATAACGATCAATTTGATGAAGTAGTGGACGCTATGAAAAAGGCTGATACTATCGTTATTGGGTCACCGGTGTACTGGTATAGTCTGTCCGGTGCGTTACGTAATTTGCTAGATCGTTTCTATGGTCCGGTACCAATGGGATCTTTTAAAGGACATAAACTTCTTTTCTTGTTCCAAGGTCATAGTCCACAACCTTGGATGTTTGAAAAGGGAGAATTTACCATCTCCAGATTTGCAACTCTATATGGGTTGGATTATGAGGGTATGGCGACTACGGCGGAAGAAGCCAAGAAGTTGGCCGCTAGATTGTAATGTATTGTGAGCTCTCCATTGGAAAAGTGGATATCGTTAATTTGAATAGAAATTAAGATAAGAGCAAGTAGTATCTACCGGCAAGCGCACCTTTTCAAGCTAAGGCTTACCTTGTAGATACTACTCGCTCTTATTCACGTTCTTCTATCATCTCAATAATAACGATATCCTCTTTTCCTCAATCAGAGCACAATATAATTAACAATAGCGGCAAAAACTTTTGGGTTCTTTCCGCCTACGTCAGGGGAAGGGAATTGTATTGGAACAATACAATTCCTCTCACTCTCCCCATATCCTCGCCTATTATTCGTCCATTTATGGTGTGTCTCGCAAGTCATTTTCAAATACATTTCTTCCACCCCGGCTATAAATTGCTGAAAAATTCTTTGGCGCTATAGCTGTATGAGATATTCTTTTGCTGAGGTGATATGCATCATAAAAAAGCTACTGCCTCAATCAGGTGAGCATGGCTTGAGATTATTTGCTGCTTAGCCGGCTAAAATTATTTTTAAATTGAGATGATGTGCTATTACCAGAGACCTGATTCCCTCTATAAGGAGAGCCTTAGCTCGAAGAGGTGTGCTCTCCGTTAGAGGGGAACAGGTCTTTATAGTTATGTGATAAATTAAATATAACTTTAGCCGGCTGAGTAAAGGTATTAAAGTGTGCTCACTGATTGAGATGAGTAGCTTTTAGGGTAATGCTAATTCAGCTAATAAAGAATATCTCATACAGCAGCACAAATGAATTTTTCAATAATTTATAAAATGACTTGCGCGTGTCACCCATATAAGGTAGAATATAGGCGAGGATATTTTTTTATCGACGGTGGGACGATTTTCGCTCCAGCGGGATGAAAGAGGTACAGCATGAAAGATTTATCGGAGGTGTATCAACGAATAGCTCCGGAACTTATGCGAATTGTGGAAGAGCGCTACATACTGCTGAATCACATTTCCTATGCACAACCTATCGGGCGACGCATGCTTGCCAACCTTAGTAAACTATCGGAACGTGTAGTACGTTCACACGTTGAAATCATGAAAGACAATGGTCTTATTGGTTTTACCCAACAGGGGATGGTGTTAACTGAGGAAGGCAAAGAACTGCTGCCGCAACTAAACTCATCAATGCACGAGCTCAATAAAATTAGTGAGCTTGAAGCAAAGCTTAA
>NZ_SVCB01000141.1 GCF_015058545.1 Veillonella sp. | reverse complement strand
TTTATGGCTTTAGTTGCTAAATATAATGTAATTATATTAGAGGATAATCCTTACGGCGAAATTACCTACACCGGTAAATATCATAAAGCGCTTAGTGCTTATGATGCGAAAGGACAGGTACTTTTCATGGGAAGCCTGTCTAAAACTTTGAGTCCGGGACTAAGGATTGGTTGGGTAGCGGGCCGGGCAGATATTATGACGCAGCTTTCTTTGGTTAAGGAATGCTCCGATATTCATAGTTCCTTGCCGGATCATGCTTTGGCAGCCGGTTTTATGAATATATATTCTTATGATGACCATGTAGCATCTATGAATAAGGTTTATAAAGATAGACGTGATACTTTGGTAAAGGAATTGCAAAATGAACTGCCGGACTTTACATTTACTGTACCGGAAGGGGGCTTTTTCTTGTGGCTCTCCTTACCGGTCGGCGTGAATGAGTATGAATTTTTCAAAAATTCTATAAACGCCGGTGTTTTGGTAATTCCGGGCACTCCGTTTTTTGTAAATAAAGAGGAACGAGGCTATGTGCGGCTTAATTTTACCGGCCTTGGACCGGATGACTTAACCGAAGCGGTGAAGCGATTAGCCCAAGCTTACCAAAATATGATTAAATAACTATTGACATTGTATAAAAATACATCTATAATGACGTAAGCGTATAAAACAGTATATATATTACTCGGTAATAAAAGATGCTTGAGAATATACAGTGATTGGTAAGTATTAGTTATAAGGAAAGGGTTAGTTATGAGTTTCGATTGGAGTTTAATTTGGGATAATATACCGATTCTCTTACAAGGGGCTGTCATTACGATACAAATTACGGTAATGGCGGTTGGTTGCGGTTTTTTCATCGGTATGATTGCCGCGTTGGCTAATTTGTCACGCTTTAAAATTGTTCGTTTATTAGTTAAATGTTACGTTGAATTGTTCCGTGGTACACCGTTATTGGTTCAGATCTTTATGATTTATTTTGCCTTGCCAATGGTTATCGGACAATCCATCAACCCATATGTGGCAGCGGTTACGGCTTGTAGTATTAACTCCGGTGCTTACGTATCTGAAATTTTCCGCGCCGGTATTCAGTCTATCGATAAAGGTCAGATGGAAGCAGGTCGTTCCTTAGGTCTCACTTGGGCTCAAACTATGCGCTATATCGTGATGCCACAGGCATTTAAAGCGATTATTCCGCCACTTGGTAATGAATTTATCGCCATGATGAAAGATACCTCCTTAGTATCGGTTATCGGCTTTGAAGAATTGACTCGTCGCGGTCAGTTGATTATTGCCAGAACTTACGGATCCTTTGAAATTTGGACAGCCGTTGCGATTATTTATTTAGTTATGACATTAAGTATTTCGCAATTAGTTGCATTCCTTGAAAGGAGATATAATATCAAATGATTAAGATGATTGATGTTTATAAAAGTTTTGGTAAAAACGAAGTCCTTAAAGGGATTAATCTTCATGTGGAACGCGGGGAAGTAGTCGTTATTATCGGACCGTCCGGTTCCGGTAAAAGTACGGTGTTGCGCTGCATGAACTATTTGGAAGAACCAACCTCCGGCGATGTTATCGTAGACGGCATGAATCTAAATGTTAAAGAAAACATTAACAACGTGCGTGCCGAAGTGGGGATGGTATTCCAACGTTTTAACTTATTCCCGCATATGACGGTACTCGATAACATTACTTTGGCACCACAGAAGATTCGCAAGATGTCCAAGGAAGAAGCTGAAAAAATAGCCCTTGAGTTGTTGGCCAAAGTAGGTTTACAGGATAAAGCCGATTCGTATCCACAGCAATTGTCCGGCGGCCAACAGCAGCGTGTAGCTATTGCCAGAGCGCTCGCCATGAAGCCGAAAGTAATGCTCTTTGATGAACCGACGTCGGCGCTTGATCCGGAAATGGTAAGTGAAGTTCTTGATGTTATGAAGAACCTCGCCAAAGAAGGTATGACCATGGTTGTAGTAACACATGAAATGGGCTTTGCTAAAGAAGTGGGGACGCGCGTTCTCTTTGTTGATGAAGGCAAGATTCTCGAAGAAGGAACGCCGAAGGATGTATTTGAGCATCCGACCAATGAACGTACGCAACTGTTTCTTTCCAAAATTTTATAATTGCTTTATAACGCCCTTAATTAAGGGCGTTATTTTATATGATTCAAGATGAATATATTTTAATTATTTATGACTAAATTGTGACAGATTATTTTATATTTTATATTAGAAAATTAATTTATGACTTTTTGATTAAAAACTTTAAGAATCTTATTAAACACAGTTCCTGTCGATGTTTCCAGCCTGGCATTAGTTCAAAATTTTTACTTCATAATTAACAAGCTGTTTTATTTTGCATAATAGAGTCATAAATAATTGTATGTATACTTATAATGGATATACAGCATAATAAACTTGTTTTTTAATACTTACTGTGCTAACCTTATTGAAAGGTACCATAAGTACTCTAATGCAGGGATTTTTTAGGAGGAATTTTTTATGCTCGGTAAAGTTAAGTGGTTCAGTGCAGAAAAAGGTTATGGATTTATTGAAAGAGAAGACGGTGGCGATGTATTCGTACATTTCTCCGCGATTCAGGAAGATGGTTTCAAATCCTTGAACGAAGGTCAAGAAGTAAACTTTGAAATCGTTGACGGACCTCGCGGCCCACAGGCTACGAATGTCACTAAAGCATAAATAACTACACTGAGAGATCGGCTTCGGCCGGTCTTTTTTATTTGCCTAAATCACAATTTTATTTGAAAAACCTGGTGGAAGCCCTTGTTTATAGGGACGTTTAAGATTTGTAAAAAATTTATAAAAAATTTAAAAATTTTTCAAAAAATAAAGAGGACTTTTGTACATCCTTGGAGAATTATATAAACATAGAAACAAGTTCGTAGTTTAGAACTTGAGAAGAAAGGGTGTTTTATATGAAAGTAACAGTAAGAGGTAAGAATTTAGAAGTAACAGCAGCTCTCCGCGAGTATTTGGAAAAACGTGTAGATAAACTTGCTCGTTATTTTGATGCACCATTTGATGTACAAGCTGTGCTCTCAGTAGAAAAAGAAAATCGCGTAGTTGAACTCACCTGTTTCGTTGAAGGGATTGTTCTTCGCGGGGTTGCATCGAATACAGATATGTATGCGGCTATTGATTTAGTAGTCGATAAAATTGTTCGTCAAATTCATAAATATAAAACTCGTTTGGCACGGCGCTTCAAGAAAGAAGCAGGCTTCAAACCGGATGCATATGTTCCGGAAGTTCCTGTTCAGGAAGAAGAAATCAGCATAGTTCGCCGCAAACATTTTGCGATTCGGCCTATGAGTGTGGAAGAAGCCATTATGCAAATGAATTTGGTTGGTCATGACTTCTTTATGTTCTACAATGCAGAAACAGAAGTTATGAACGTAGTGTACCGCCGTAAAAACGGTTCCTATGGGTTAATTGAGCCGGAGCTTTAAAGGCTACTCCGAAGGGAGAATACCGTAGGACGTTTAGATAACTGAATATATAGCAGCTGTAGCAGATTGTGAGTACATAATCTGCTACAGCTTTTTTATAACATTGATTGTGCTAAAATTTTTTACCCTATGCAGCGGATCGTTAGTAATATATAGATAGTTTGGTAAAACGTTCATGATGCTGTTGGATTTTTAGCGAATCTTTGCTATTATTATATATATAGAAATTTTTAGTAATTGTATGAATTTATTTTGACCTTGACAAAAAAGTAGTTAAAACCTATCATAATGATATGTTTTAAAAATCGATGAGAATTAAAGTAAAACATAAAAGAGTATATAAAACGCAATGAACAAAACAAGTACGTTCAATGAACCGAACAGAGAGATAAACCTAGGTTGAGAGTTTATTACGATGTAGTTGGACTGAATGCCTTTGTGAGCGGGAGAACTGAAATATTAGTAGGTTTTCACGGTGAACTGCCGTTATAGTATTTGAGTGCAACAGCTCATCCATCTGTGATTATGCTGTTGTAAACAGAGTGGAACCGCGGGCCACCGCCTCTGTCATGGAGGCGGTAGGCCCTTTTTTATACAATAGGGGGGATTTTATGATTGAACTTAGGCATATTGACAAAGAGTTTATCATCAAAAACCAACATGTTAAGGCTTTGCAAGATGTATCGCTGACGGTTCAGGATGGAGATATCTTTGGCATTGTAGGCTTCAGCGGTGCCGGCAAATCTACGTTGCTGCGCATGGTTAATGCTTTGGAAGAGCCGACTGCCGGTGAAGTCCTAATCGACGGTGTGAATATTAATGAATTGTCCCATAATGAACTGCGTAAAGTTCGTAAGGGAATTGGCATGATATTCCAATCTTTTAACTTGTTGAACTCGAAAACGGTGTTTGATAATATTGCGATTCCGCTTCGTTTGAATAAAGTGGCGGAAGATGTGATTGAGAAAAGAGTCAAAGAGTTATTGGAATTCGTTAACTTACCGGATCGAGCCAATGCGTATCCGACTCAATTATCGGGCGGGCAAAAACAGCGTGTCGGTATCGCTCGAGCACTTGCGACGAATCCGTCTATACTGCTTTGTGACGAAGCGACCAGTGCTTTGGACCCGGAAACGACGGAACAAATTTTAAAATTGTTAAAACGAATTAACAAAGAATTTAATATTACGATTCTGTTGGTAACGCATGAAATTAATGTAATCCAGGAAATTTGTAATCGCGTAGCCGTTATGGAGCATGGTCGTGTCGTAGAAATGGGCACTGTCCTTGATGTTTTCAGTCATCCAACGCAGAGCATGACAAAACGTTTCGTACAGACTGTTATTCCGGAACGTATTCCGGACAATGTGGTAGCACAGTTAAAAGCGGATACAAGATCATATGAATTAGTGAAGTTACGCTTCTTGGGTGACGCAGTAACTAAAAATGTTATCTATGAAGTAAATCGCAAGTTCAACGTGGAAACGAATATCGTATTTGCGTCGGTTAACCAATTGCAAGATTCGGCTCTGGGCATTTTTATTTTACAAGTGGTCGGTGCTGCGGCAGATTTGGAAGCAGCCAAGAAATATATGTGTGATGCAGGACTGGAATGTGAGGTGATTACGTTATGATGCCGGATTTGGGAGTACCGAACGAGCAAATTATTCTGGCGGCCCAAGAGACGTTGTACATGGTATTCGTGTCACTGATCATCGGGTCTATTATCGGTCTTATTTTAGCCGTCATCTTAGTGCTGACAAATAAGGACGGTATTTTAAGAAATAATTATGTCTTTGCTGTAGTGAATACGGTAGTTAATATTATTCGTAGTGTGCCGTTCATCATTTTGATGGTGTTTATATTGCCGCTCACTAAATTGTTAATCGGTACGCGTATCGGGACGACGGCGGCTTTAGTGCCTCTCGTTATTTTCATTGCGCCGTACTTGACTCGTCTCTTTGAAAATTCACTGCTTGATGTGGATAAAGGCATAATTGAAGCGGCGCAGGCTATGGGTGCCTCTCATTTTGAGATTGTTTGGCATTTTATTTTGCCGGAAGCAAAAGCATCCTTAATTTTATCGGTTACAACCGGTACCATCGGGCTTATCGGAGCAACGGCAATGGCCGGAGCTATCGGGGCCGGCGGGGTCGGCGATTTGGCGCTCACGTACGGGTACGAACGTCTAAACTTTCCGCTAATGTTGTTTACTGTTGTTGTGCTTGTTATTTTTGTTCAGATTATTCAAACTGTGGGTAATCATTTTGCATTTAAAATGCGCAATCATTGAGAAAGAAAGTAGGGGTATTATGAATTTCAAACGTTTTAAGAAAATTGGTGTGTTGTTGGCGGCTACCGTGTTAGGCGCCGTGTTATTGGCCGGTTGCGGTAATGACTCCGCAGCAGGTGACAAAAAAGATTTAGTTTTCAGTAAATCGCAGGGACCGTACTCGGAACTCTTTGAACAAGCTGTTAAACCGATTATGGAAAAGAAAGGTTACAAGATTACAGCTCGCGATATGTCCGACTTAGTACAGGCTGATGTAGCTTTGAATGACGGCGAAGTAGACTTTAACGTTGAACAGCATACAGCGTATATGAATAACTTCAATGAAAAACAAGGTGGCCATTTGGTAGCGTTGACTCCGATTCCTACAGTACCGACCGGCATCTATCCGGGCGCTAAAACTCAGCTTAGCCAAGTAGCTAACGGTGATACTATCGCTGTTCCGAATGATGCATCTAATACGGCCCGTGCCTATGCATTACTTCAAAAAGCAGGCCTTATCAAATTGGATCCGAATAAAGATTTGGCCACTGTAACTAAAGCCGATATTGTGGAAAACCCATATAATCTTAACTTTGTAGAAATGAAGTCCTTAACAATTCCATCGGTTCGTACTGACTTTGCGTACATCGTAATTACCGGTGCTATTGTGTACAATGCTAAAATCGATCCTTCTACAGCTTTAATGAAAGAAGACATTTTACCATACTTGCTCTTACAGCTCGTTGTATTGGATAAGAATAAAGATACCCAATGGGCTAAAGATTTGAAGGATGCGTATAATTCGCCTGAATTCAAAGAATACATGAAAACCCATAACAACGGTTTATGGTATGTGCCTGAAAACGCAGACAACAAATAAGATTGCTTTAATGGCCCCTTCAACATAGAAGGGGTCATTTTTGGTATTTGCACTTAGCAAGCTTTAAGATAATGACTTTCACTTAGCAACTCAAAAACGGGAAATACTTATTTTGTATAAAATCGGTCACACTTCCGTATTTAATATGTAAAAAGCTTATTACTTACACTGTATATTTTGGTTTTTTTAGAAACTTTGTGATATAATTAATTGAATATGTATATAAGAGAATATACAGACCTAAGGAGTTGAGATATTTGTTTGGTTTTATACAAAGATTAATTGGTAATAACAGCGCACGCGAAATAAAAAAGATGCGTGCCATTGTAGATGAAATTAATGGCTTAGAGCCGAGTCTTAGCGGTTTAAGTGACAGTTCATTAGCTGCTAAAACACAAGAATTTAAGAAACGACTGGCTGACGGTGAAACATTGGATGATATTTTACCGGAAGCATTTGCGGTTGTTCGTGAAGCTTCGAAGCGCGTGCTCGGCATGCGCCATTTTGACGTACAGCTTATCGGTGGTATTACTTTGCATCGCGGTAATATCGCAGAAATGCGTACCGGTGAAGGTAAGACCTTGGTAGCTACGTTGCCGGTGTATTTAAATGCCTTAACCGGTAAAGGTGTGCATGTTGTTACGGTCAATGACTATTTGGCAAAACGTGACAGCGAGTGGATGGGTAAATTGTATCGTGCCCTTGGGTTGAGTGTTGGTCTTATTGTAGCCAACCTCGATTACAATCAGCGTAAATTGGCTTATGCTTCTGATATTACATACGGCACCAATAATGAATTCGGGTTCGACTATTTGCGTGATAACATGGTTATTCATGCCGAACAAATGGTACAGCGTCCGCTTAATTACGCCATCGTCGATGAAGTTGACTCCATCCTCATCGATGAAGCTCGTACACCGCTCATCATTTCCGGTCCCGGCGAACGCTCTACGGACAGCTATTATACGTTGGCAAAAGTTGTACCGCAATTGGTAGCCGGTGAAGATTATACGATTGATGAAAAACAAAAAACAATCGCACCGACTGAATCGGGTATTGCCAAAGTTGAAAAAATGCTTAAAATCGAAAACTTATACGATTCGGCTAATTTGGAATTGAATCACTTGTTAAATGCATCTTTACGTGCTTATGCCATGATGCATCGCGATAAGGATTATGTAGTTAAAGACGGACAGGTTGTTATCGTTGACGAATTTACCGGTCGTTTGATGTTCGGTCGTCGTTATTCCGACGGTTTGCATCAGGCCATCGAAGCCAAGGAAGGCCTTAAAGTTGAACGTGAAAGCCAGACTTTGGCATCCATTACGTTCCAGAACTACTTCCGTATGTATGAGAAATTAGCGGGCATGACCGGTACAGCCAAAACGGAAGAACAGGAATTTAACAACATTTACGGTTTGGAAGTATATGAAATTCCGCCAAATAAACCTTTACTTCGTAAAGATTTGCCGGATTTGATTTTTAAAACTAAGAAGGCGAAATACAAAGCGGTTGTTAAAGATGTAGTAGAACGCCATAAAAAAGGCCAGCCTGTATTGGTAGGTACAACTTCGATTACACAATCGGAACAGTTAAGTGATATGCTCCTTAAGAGCGGCGTACCACATAATGTGTTGAATGCTAAACACCATGAAAAAGAAGCGGAAATCGTAGCCAATGCCGGTCAGCGCGGTATGGTAACGATTGCCACTAACATGGCCGGTCGCGGTACAGATATTTCCTTAGGCGAAGGTGTGGCTGAACTTGGCGGTCTCCATATTTTGGGTACCGAACGTCATGAAAGTCGCCGTATCGACAACCAGTTGCGCGGTCGTTCGGGTCGTCAGGGCGATCCGGGCTCCAGTCAATTCTTCTTATCTTTGGAAGACGACTTGATGCGTATTTTCGGGGCCGATAATATTTCCGGTATGATGGATAAACTTGGTATGGAAGAGGATGAACCGATTGAACACTCCTTGATTACTAAATCCATCGAACGTGCTCAGAAGAAAGTAGAAAATCATAACTTTA
>NZ_SVCB01000140.1 GCF_015058545.1 Veillonella sp. | reverse complement strand
CATATCGATGCCCATTGGCAAAATCAGCCGGGCGTAGTTGACGGTAAATATACTTTTACCATGGGTGTAAAAGATTCCTTGGCAACTTGGAATGAAGGGACTTATGAGGTAACAATTCATGCGGACGGTCATGTAGCGGCTGTTAAAAAAGCGGATGCGGTCCGAGCCGATGTGCAGTTTATCAGCGAAGTAGGGGCCCTTAGCCTTATTCTCATGGGCCGTTTAACGGTATCTGAATTGATGTTTGAAGATAAAGTGTGCGGCGAAGAGGCTGTTATATCTATGCTTAACCGCGTATATCCTAAACAGAAAACATATATCAACGAATGGTGGTAAGAATCATAAATAATGTTATAATTAAAATAGGAGTGATTCATAAAGAATCGCACAATTAAAAAGCATGGAGGACTCTTATGAAAGATTTGTACTGTATGTTGGAGAGAGAGGTACTACCTGCTTTTGGTTGTACGGAGCCGATTGCGCTGGCCTTTGCGGCGGCGAAAGCGGTTGAAGTTTTGGGGGAATTTCCAAGCAGCTTGCACGCTGATTGCAGCGGCAACATTATTAAAAACGCGAAAAGCGTAACCATTCCGAATGCGGATGGGCGAACCGGTTTTTACTACAGTCTGATTTTAGGTGCTATTGTGGGCGATGCGTCTAAAGAACTGGAAGTACTGGAAGGTTTAACATCGGATGATGTGAAGCGGGCTGATGAATTATTTGAAAGTAATTTCTGTACCGTATCGTTGGCGGAAGGTGTGGCCAATCTGTACATCGCCGTAACCGCTAAAACGGTGGATCACGAAGTGAAGGTAACGGTTCAACAGAAACACACAAATATTACGCACATCGAAAAAGACGGCGAAGTATTATTTGATATGCCATTGGAACAGATTTTGGCAGAAGAAGTGCAGATGACCTTTGACGATTGCTATGAATTTGCCGAAGAGGCCGATTTTGACCGCTTAAAGGAATTATTGCATCGTCAATTTGACTATAATATGGCTATTGCCGAAGAAGGTATGAAGAATTCTTACGGCTCCAATATCGGTAAATTAATTATTGAAGACTCTGCCAGCATTGCCGATAAAGCGCGTGCTTATGCGGCGGCGGGCTCCGATGCGCGTATGGGCGGTTGCAGCATGCCCGTTATGATTAACTGCGGTAGCGGTAATCAGGGGATTACCTTGGCCGTGCCGATTCATGTGTATGCGGAAGAATATAAGGTTTCGGAAGAACGACGTTATCGGGCATTGGCCTTAGCTAATGTGTTGGCCCTTTATATCAAGCATGATATCGGTCGTTTAAGTGCCTACTGTGGTGTTGTTAGCGCCGCATCGGCTACAGCGGCGGGCATTGCGTATCTTCTGAATGAGCCGAAAGAAGTGGTGTGGGAAACTTTATCCAACGCCCTTGTCGGCACGTCCGGCGTCGTTTGTGACGGTGCCAAAGCATCATGTGCCATGAAGATCGGTATGTCTCTAGGTAATGCGTTATTATCTTATCGCCAGGCAAAGTCGAATAATAGTTTTAAAAACGGTGACGGTATCGTTAAAGCGAATATTGATGAAACGGTTCATACGGTGGGCCTCATTGCTCGTGACGGCATGCGTGAAACAGACATTGTAATCTTAGAGTCTATGATTGAAAGATAAGCCGGATTAAAATTAAACGAGTTTTAACTAGTCTCAAAGTAAATTTATATCTATAATTAAAATATAGGGTATATCTAAGAAAGAGAGTGACTACAATGAGCAAAACAGTATTAATTACAGGTGCTACTTCGGGGATTGGCCATGCTACGGCCTTGGCGTTTGCCAAAGCGGGTTATGACCTGTTGGTATGTGCCCGTCGTTTGGAAGTTTTGGAAAACATGAAAGCCGAATTTGAACCGGAATACGGTATCAAAGTTACGCCGTTTGCCCTCGATGTGACGGATCGTAAAGCTGTTGCCGAAACGTTACCGGCTGTGATTGAAAAAGCAGGCGGTGTGGATATTCTCGTGAATAATGCAGGGCTTGCTCAAGGGTTGGATGCGTTCCAAGAAAGCTCCCTCGACGATGTTGAATTGATGATTAATACAAACGTAAAAGGTTTGCTCTATGTATCACGCACGGTGTTGCCGTTTATGTTGGCAAAAAATTCCGGTCACATTATCAATCTAGGTTCTACGGCCGGTATTTATGCGTACGCTAAAGGTGCCGTATATTGCGCCACTAAAGCAGCGGTTAAGACTTTGAGTGATGGGATTCGTATCGATACTATCGAATCGGATATTAAAGTTACGACCATTCAACCGGGCATCGTAGAAACGCCGTTCAGCGAAGTTCGTTTCCACGGTGATAAGGAAAAAGCGGCTGCTGTGTACGCCGGCGTGGAAGCGTTGCAGGCGGAAGATATTGCGGAGATTATCGTGTTTGCCGCTACGCAACCGAAACGCGTGCAGATTTCGGATATTACAATTATGGCCAATCAGCAAGCTACCGGCTTTATGATTGCCAAGAAATAAGTAAATGACAGTTGCCTGCAGTGCGGTTGAAGCATTGCAGGCAATTGGTGTTATATATCTTTTTCCGGCGGGCCGGTTATTTTAGCATGTCGGTTACTTATGATTTTGAATTTAAGATTGTAGTTAAAAGAGGAGTTCCTATGAATAGTGAAAACTGGGTCGGTTCCTTACCGGTTTGGGATAATTTTAAAATGTGTATGACTGAAAAATATTTGAAATTTGAAGGTCGTGCGACTCGTGGCGAGTATTGGAAATTTGTGCTCATTCAATTTGTTATTATAATTGTGTTGGAATTCTTAATCGGTTTTTTCAGTATTGGTTCGACCTTCGAAGATATTTTGACCTTGGTAGTTACCTTACCGTTTATTTTGCCTTCGCTAGCGGTACAAACCCGTCGGCTTCATGACTTGAACCGCAGTGCATGGTGGCTGTTACTCCACTTTGTACCCTATGCCGGTTCTTTTGTCTTGTTTATTTTTTCCGTTATGAAAGGGAATCCAGTCCCTAATAAATACGGCCCCGTACCGGATTACAGTTATTATCAGAGATAACTAACAGGTCTCATAGAAAGGTTTTCTACGTTTTGGGCCTTATACATAAATCTTGAGGTCCCAAGATTAAGTATATAATTTTATTTAAAAAGCGGAATTGGAGGGAGGCACCGGCAGCGTCTGGGAAAGGCTCGACCACTTAGTATTGCGGAGGGCAACATTTGATTGATACTATATTTTACGTTTGAATTGTACGATTAAAAACTTAACATTGTGCCGATTTTAAATTTTTAAGTATAACAGTTGGTTATTTTACCGTGCCAGGGGGAAACTTATGAAAATAATTACGGTCAATAAGATTATGTGCAGTCATTATGTAGATGAAATCGAAGCTATTAAAAAGCACCCGTTCATAGTAACCGGGCGAGCTAAGGTAGCAGTTGACCAAGGTCGTGTATTGTTAGGACAAAATTCGGCGAAATGTGAAACAGTCAATCATGTTATTCATGACGAAATAAAGGCGCTCACTCGAGGGATAAATGATAAAATTCCCGACCATTATCCGGGTGTTCACCCAACGTAAACGCTACGATATGATAGTGTGAAATTTATGATAATTCGGTGCGATACCGGTTTTCATAATTTGTATTTGATAAAGATTAATAATTAGTGTAGAATGTTCATGTATATCGTTTTATTGAATGATATACATGAACTTTTTTTATAAAGAATTGTTAGTTAGGGGATTTAGTAGAGAGGAGTATTGGGATGAATTGTCAAAATTGTGGTAAAGAATTGGAGTCCCGGCAAGCATTTTGTTCATATTGTGGTCAAGGTGTTGCTGCGGCAGAGACTTCGGTAGCAGCGACTTCAACAAAGGCGGCGATGCCGGCGGT
>NZ_SVCB01000139.1 GCF_015058545.1 Veillonella sp. | reverse complement strand
GGGATACGGAACTTCCACTACTTCCGTAACCGGATTTTATTCATCAATGCAAGAAAAGGACACGCAACAGTTATGTCTCATGTCCTTCCTCAAAGTGCATAGACTCTTTAGCGCCCCAAAATTTGACAAAGAGCCAAAAAAGAAGCCAAAGTAAAATTTAGGTAAATTTCCCAAATTACTTTGACTTCTTTTTTATTTCTTACATTTTATTTTGATTTTATAGTAAAACTATATTAAATCAGATAAAGCTTATTAAAACCGTTACCTCATATTATAGGTTCGATATTACATGTCTACTTTAGCCATCAACTGCTGAATCAAGGCACGTTGTTGTTCTAATTCAGTTTGCTGTTGAGCTACGGTATCGACCAAACCTTTATTCTGTGCTTTAAGATCAGATACTTCATTTTGTAAACCGCTTACGTCAACAGTTGTGCCGGTTCTGTAAATAGCATCGCCTTTTTGACCGAATTTCAAAGATACACCAACGTTGAACATTTTTTCAACACCAAGTGTGCTGGCTACGCTGAACATAGTATCTGCATTCGGACGATAGAACGCACCGATAGCGGCAGCGGAGTTGCCTTTGTAGCTACCTAGGGATGCAGCGGCAGAGAATTTATCTTCTGGGTTGAATTCCAATGGATGTAAACCTGCTAAAGCGGCAGCACCGGCACCCACTTTATCTACACGGTCATTTAAGCTGTTTACGCGTCCGTTCAAGTTGCTTACGCTGTCATTCAAGTTAGAAACGTTAGTTTCCAAAGAATCTACACGGTTCGTAACTTCAGTAACATTCTGATTTACATTAGTAACACCTAATGTATTCTTCCAGTTATTGATGTTTTCAGTACTTAAGTTAGAACCATCAATATTAGCTTTCTGATCCAATTCAGGTTTAACTGCATTTTTAATAGCGTCATCTGAAACATCTACAGCATAAGTGATTGCACCATCTTTAACATCACTTATCGTTCTAACTTTAGTATTAGTACCATCAGCCAATTTAACGCTATCTTTAGCCACGTTTGTGATATGAGTATCACTAGCCTGACCAGTCACAACAGAATTAATAGCTTGGTTCAAGGTATCACCGGTAATAAGGTTTTTATCTCCGGCTTCATTTTTACCTGTACCTAACGCATCACGTAAAGCATCTTTATCCAATGATACATCGTACTGGTTAACACCGGATTTTTGTTGTTCTTCATTTAAACCAACCTTGATGAAGTCATCGCCACTCTTAACCGTAACGGCACCTTTGGCAGCATCGGTAATAACTTTAGTACCGGCTTCGGTAAGGTTATCCAAGTCGGTATTGGTTTTTTGAGAAAGAGCGCCTCCATCACCAGTAATAGTCTTAATTTGCTCATATAACTGACCGCCATTAATAGCATCAGTAGAACCTTCTACAATACGACCGTTCCCAACACTAGAAATCACTTTACCGCCTGCATTGATACCAGCTGTAGTCACCGATGGGCCATTGGCAATAGTTAAACCGGAGTTATTCAAAGTTGTACCATTTTGACCGAATTTAATGCTACCTTTATCTGTTAAATCCAAAGTATTACTCAAACCAACCTGAATCAAACGTTTATCCGCATCCACGGAAGTCGTAATATTGTCATTAGCACCAACGATATCGATACGGGTTTTATCAGCATCGCTAGTAATAGCCATACCGTCAGCAGTGCTGGCTTTATCGGCACCTACTGTAATATTAGAAATAGTAGCGTTAGCAACACGTTTCAACTGAGCTACGTTGACTGCATCAGTATCTTCAGTACCGGCAGCAACGTTAGTGATTTGACGAGTTAAAACATATTTTACTCGACCACCATCATATTCAGTAGACCCCACACTAACTGCCCCCGCGGTGGATTTAAAAGAACCGAGTTCAGTTCTTTGATTTCCTAAATCTGTCACAAAATCTTGATTTTGCGTAACCCATTCATTTAATGCTTTAGTTGCCGCAACAGCTTCATCATAGTAAGTAGCTTTGTCTGTTAGCGCTTGCGTATATTTTGCCTGTTCTGTCGCGTCAGTACTGCCTTTTGTAGTTCTTAAGATTTCATCTTGTTCAGCATACTTTGCTTGAGCCGTAGCAAGATTCTGATTTAGCTTATTATATTCAGTAATTTGACTAGCATATTTAGTATTAAAATCCTTCAAGCTGTCACTGGCTCCAATAGCTGTTACCAATCCGGAGGTATCTTTTGGCACATAACTTCCTCCATTATCAGCAAATGGAACATAGCCAATCGTATTAGAGTCCCGATTCGATACGGAATCAAGTCCTAAAGCAACCCCCTGGGAAACATAAACCTTGGCATTAGTACCTAATGCTGTACCACTATATGTTACAGAAGCGCTTTGACCTAATGCTACACCATATAGGCTATTAGTTTTTGCATTCTTCCCAATAGCGATACCACCGATTGCCGTAGCATTATTGCCTATGGCCATACTATCATTAATCAGATTATAATTTTGTACGCCATCATTTTGTAAATATTTATAGAAAAGACCAGCCGTTGCCCCTTGACCGATAGCAAGGCCCGAAGAGGAACGAGCATTCAAACCTATTGAAAGACCATTTGTATTGGCATAGGCATTTTGACCAAAGGAAACACTCTTGCTGGCGGCATAGGAACCGGAACCTACAGCTGTAGAATTACTAATCGCACTGGCATAAGTACCAATAGCCGTACTGTAAGCACGAGCAGAATAGGTACCAAAACCGATGGCCATATTACCTGTGCCTTTACCGTCCATATCAATACCGGATGAAACGCCGTCGACCCCTTCACCGTTAGCATTGTCGTTTTTAGGTGTTCTGTACATATCTGTTCCACCCATATAGGCCGTATTAAAAGTTTGACGATAGTCAATAATTTTATCTTCCGTAGACTTAACTTCTGACCCTTTATCGACAACATTTGTACTTGCAGGTGCTTTACCAATCCCTACATAAGACCCTGTCAAACCGGCTGCATCAACCGTATACATACCAACCGATGTTACACCAACCAAAGCCGCTAACGCTAATTTAGTAGCCAACTTAATGTTTTTCCCTGTTTTCATAATCATACCTCTTTTAAAACATACAACACACTTGTCTAGTTTTCGTCCCCAAGTCTCCCTATCCAAATTCTCGCTACACTACATTCCCACAGTAAAAGCTCGACTACCCCCCCCCCGTGGAATTTTAATTATTTTTCATGTTGAGTCTAATCAAACCATTATTCACATCAAATATATTTTTTATTTTATGCATCTTCTTTCACACACAACTAACATAAATAAATATATAGGAGAAAATAATATTATTTGATTTTTAATCTATTATATACCTAATGACTACATGAAGTCAATGTTATTTGAATCTTCATAATTTACTAAACGACTCTTCATTTTACGAAATCAAAATTACTGATAGCAAAATATATAGTCCAAAAAACAGACTATTTCAATAATTATGTATTTTTAAACAAAATTGAATTAAAATTTCACGCATGATCTATTTATAAAAAAACCATAAAACAAGCCTCATTTATGATTTTCGATTAACTTAAAACAAAGAATAATTTTAACTTAAAAATAATAATTATTTTTCACATTTTTTATGGAATTTATAATGATTCATTTTTTTATATAAAAATCATCTATTTTATCACAATTTTTATACACGAATCGTTAAATGTATTTATCAACTAAATAAACATTTCATTTTACTTTTAATAAATTTATAAATCGCTAAATTGCAATATCAAATTGAACACTTTGTAAATCCACTAACTTCTTAACTTCTTCAATAAAGGCTTCTTGCGGCGTACGGTAATTTAGGATCTTACGAGGTAAGGAATTACACCAGTCGGTTGCCCGGCGAAGTGTTGTTTCGGATACGTCACGAATTGGTGTTCCTTTAGGAATAATGCGGCGTAATAAACCATTATGTCGTTCATTAGAGCCACGTTCCCATGCGGCATATGGATGAGCAAAAAAGATCTGTAAATTCTCTGTTTCAAGTTCAGTAATAGACGCAAATTCAAGGCCATTATCAGCTGTAATTGTCTTGCAGAGTTGCTGTAATGAAATATCGGTACTAAAGCCTAATAGCCAGTTGTGTAGCGTGTTTTTTATGTCAACTGCTTTAGCGGAAGGTGACCGTAACGTTACATAAATTCATGTTTTACGTTCTAATAGAGAGATAATTACTTCATCATGCTTATCTTTAATGCCTCGAACGGTATCGAGTTCCCAATTTCCAAATTCCTCTCGAGTCAAAACAGATTCATCACGTAGTTCAATAGACTTACCTAGATTTTTCTTGTGCTTACGCGTAATAGCTTTGCGTATTGAACGGCGTAGCACTAGCGGTAAATCCATTGGTTTAACGCGGAGAAGATTTTCATGAAGGTAGTTATATAAAGTTTTAGTAGACACCATTTCATTACGTACAAACAAGCACTTACGCAATGCATAGCCTACGGCAGCATCAAATGACCATTTATGCTCCAATACCTGGTCTTCAACCCAAGTAAGAAAAGGTGTAATCATACCGGCTTTTCGAGTATTAAACGAGCCTTTACGAGAGGTTTCATACTTTGCCTGTCCATGATCGGCTAGATACACCATAACCCGTTTACCGGCCTTTATTTGTTCAACAGTACCTCGTTGAATTTCAGCATGAATGGTTGTACGAGAACGGCCTAAAGCTTTAGCAATCGACAGTTTTGAAGCACCGGCTTGCAATTGTTTTTCAATATGAAAGCGTTCTGCGTAAGATAAGTGTTTGTTTGTACGTAATGATGTGTTATGATTAATAGAGTCCATAGTGATATCGATACCTCGTGTATAAGATTT
>NZ_SVCB01000138.1 GCF_015058545.1 Veillonella sp. | reverse complement strand
TTCGAACTCGCGACCCCCGCCTTGGCAAGGCGGTGCTCTACCACTGAGCTATTTCCGCATAAATGGTGCCCCAGGACAGAATCGAACTGTCGACACAAGGATTTTCAGTCCTTTGCTCTACCGACTGAGCTACCGGGGCGAACGTGGCGACCCCGATCAGATTTGAACTGACGATCTTCGCCGTGACAGGGCGACATGTTAACCGCTACACCACGGGGCCGTATACGTTACTTTGTTATTATAGGGGTTTCAGCAACAATTGTCAAGCAACTTTTTGAAAAGTTTTTACATGCTTTTGACTGTTTCATTACTTTCGCCGCCCTTAGCAACGAAAATTATTCTACCATTTTTCAGGTGGCTTTGTCTAGTATAAATTTAATATTTTATTTCAATTTAATTAAATTCTTTCAAAGGCTGTAAAAATGGGTTATGATCCAACTCTTCTTTAATCGTTGTATCCTCTGCATGTCCGGGATGGACGATTAAATCGGGGTTCCATGTCATAATTTGGCGAAGCGAAGTTTTAAGCACCGCCTCATCCCCATTATAGTTATTCGTAGCCCCTACTGAATTTTTAAACAAAGTGTCGCCGGTAAACAAATGTTGTCCCCACTGTATAATAACGCTTCCTTTGCTGTGTCCCGGCGTTTCGTGAATATAGAGATCAAATACCCCAAGCTTAAGCGTTCCTTCCTTTAAGGGCAAATACGGGGACTGAAAGAGGCCTTTATAGGCCGATGGCATCCGCCGTTTGGCATGTAGCAATTCATCATCCCCGGGATGCATATATAAAGGAACGGGCCGTTCTTTCAAAACTCCGTCAACGGCACACACATGATCGCAGTGACCATGTGTGAGTACAACGCCTTTAAGATCCGCTTCCCCTACCATTTCAAGGACTTTATGAGCATGAAAGCCCGGATCTATGATAAGCGCCTGGCCGGCCTCTTTTAAAACATAACAATTTGCCTTATATAAGCCTAAAGGCTGTTTTAAAATTTCCATAAAGTCCTCCTATCCAAGTCATACGTTGAGCCTTCTATTATGGCTATTAATCACCAGTGAGTAAAAATGTTAAGGCACTAGCCTCTGCGATGAGTACCTACCGGTTGCAATACCTTATAGGAACGTTTGCGACGTTTAAGGAAATAGCCCTGCCAAAAATCCGGATGAAGTAATACAAGTAAGGTAAACAATTCCAAACGACCGAGCAACATATCGATTACACAAATTATTTTGGCCATCGGATGAAGCACCGCAAAAGAGCCTTGCGGCCCCAGTTTGCCGAACGCAAGCCCTACGTTCCCCAAAATCCCCGCCACACATTGTAAAGATTCACCGAAACTAAGACCTGTAGCGGCAATGCCCAACGCAGAAATAGCAAATACAGTCATGTACAAGAAAAAGAACTGCTGCGTCATTTGAACCCATTTTTGCGGCATAGATTTGCCATTAATCGTAATGGTCTGCACCATATCGGGATGAATGGCCTTACGCAAATAAATAATACTGCTTTTAATTAAAATAATAATACGAATAATTTTAATACCACCCGTAGTAGACCCGCTACAACCACCGAAGAACATTGACATAAAGAGCATCATTTGTGCGAGCGGCGACCACACATCATAGTTGCCCAGAACCAATCCGGAACCGGTTTGCATCGACACAATCATGAATACAGCTCGATTAAAGGAGGTACCGGGGGAAAAATTATCGGCCATATATAAAGCGTACATTACGATTATTGACCCGATAAACAGAATCAATAAATACATGCGATATTCAAAATCCTGCCAAACCGCTTTGAGACCTCGCTGGAATACGGCATAGTATACGGTAAAGTTACCACCTGCCAAAATCATAAAAAAGATTAAAATCCAGCGAATAGCCCAACTTTCCGTATAAATATCAACGACTCCGTCATTTGGTATATAACCACCGGTGGCAATCGTAGTAAACGTCATGTTAATAGCATCAAAATACGACATACCGGCAATTACTAACGCACTGAAACATACGGCTGTAAATAATAAATAAATAGTCCATAATTTAAAAGCCATAGACCGAATGCGCGGCAATACCACACCGGGACGTGGCACCGAAGCTTCAGCGTTGAACAAATGAGCCGAATCAGCACCTAAGTTCTTAAGGAAGGCCAGCACCAATACGACAATCCCCATACCGCCAAGCCAATGAGTGAGGCTGCGCCACAGCACAAAACTTTTGGGTAAGCTGTCCAACTCTTCCACCACAGACGCACCGGTAGCCGTTATCCCCGATACCGACTCGAATAAAGAATCTATAAATGTTGGCAAAACGCCGCCGAAGTAAAACGGTAATGAGGCAAAAAAGGATACCAAAATCCAGATAGAACTAACAGTCAAAAAACCGTCGCGCAAACTGTAACTGGTACTCGGCTGTCCGTAGTAATACAATAAACTGCCCGTTACAGCCGCCATAATGGAGGCGCCGATAAAAGAAAAATATGACTCACCAACCGTCAAACCGTAAATGAACGGAACCCACATAATTCCTGCAACAATGAGGATTAACTGCCCCACTAATCGCATGACAATCTGTATACGCATAGGACACCTCGATTAAACCGGCTTCAAATACGTTAATAGTTTATTAACATGATTCGGCAACGTAAAGAAAACAATATGGTCATTAGCAAAAAGCACCGTATTACCTGTCGGCACGATAGTGGAACCATCACGTACAACGGCACCTACCAAGGCTTTACCGGGGAGCTTCAAGTCTTTCAAAGCACAACCCACAAGCGGCGATACCGGACTTAATACCACTTCCACGGCTTCTGCTTTGGAGCCTTCAAAGGTAGAGATGCTCACTACATTTTCACCGCGTCGTACCATACGTAAAATCTCGCCGGATGTCAAAAGGCGCGGCGAAAATACAATATCAATCCCCACTTGTTCCATAAGGACAATATATTCCGGTCGACCAACGCGTACGATTGTCTTTGGCACACCTAAATGTTTGCCCAATAAGGCCACCAGCAGATTCAATTTATCATCATCAGTAAGGCAAATAATAGCATCACAATCGGAAATTTCTTCCGCTTCCAATAAATTCATATCTGTGCCGTCACCATTGATAACCATGGCATTCTCTACCATGGATGCCAAAAGCTCACAGCGCTCCATGTCTTTTTCGATAACTTTAACCATGTAACCGGCTCGATCGAGGAGAACTGCCAAATTGCGACCGATAAGGCCGGCCCCAATCAATAGAATACGCTTGGTTTGCTCCATCATGGCTTCTTCGTGGAATTCTTCGGCTATTTTCAAAATAGCGTCTTTCGCCCCCAAGAAGAATACTTTATCCATATTCAACAGACGACTTTCGCCATGAGGAATAATCATTTCGCCGTTACGGAGAATCCCTACAATAATAACACCTTCCGGAAATTGAATATCCCGCAAACGTTGGTTAATATAAGGAACGTCTTCATGCATCTTAAATTCCATGAGACGGACGGCCCCACTGGCAAAATCCTCCACATCAAGAGCTGCCGGAGTCTGTAATACCTGCACAATTTCTTGAGCCGATACCATCTCCGGATTAATAAATAAATCAACCCCTAATTGTTCCTGTAACTCGCGGTTTTCTTCTCTCAAGTAATCATTATCACGAACACGAGCAATGGTACGAGGAATCCCGCCGATTTTTGCCACCGAACAAGCCAGCATATTTACTTCATCGGAATCAGTAACGGCGATGAGCATACCCACATCATCCATACCGATTTCTTTAAGTAATTGTAAACTGCTGCCGTTACCCTGAACGAGACTTACATCTAAGCTGTTCTCCAGATTACGGATGCGCTCTGCCGATTTTTCAATAATATATACATCATGTTCATCTTGCACGAGGCGCTGTGCTACGGAATAGCCAACCTTACCGGCGCCTACCACAATAATTTTCATAATTAATCAACCCTCAAATTCAATATGTCGGTAAATGCAAAGAAAGGCGTAATTGATTACGCCTTCTATTTGCCGTCACTAAGCCTTACGAGTATCCTCTTTGGCTTCCTTACCTGTGTCAGACGCTTCGGTTACATCTGCACTTTGGGGTGCATCACCGTTTGCCTTACGTTTCACAAGTTCCTCAGCCGCTATTTTACCCGTTTCGGTCAATAAGGTCCAGCCTTCTTCCTGAATAACCTTACCTTCTTTCATTAAATGACCTACAGCACGTTTAAAGGCTGCTTTACTGAAACCGAATTTTGCTTTAATAATATCAGACGATGATTTATCACTGTATGGCATACGACCATTACGCTGATATAAATATTCCAATAACACTTCGCCATCAATGGTCAAAGCCGTTTCTTTTACAGGACGCATGGATACGTTAACACGTCCGTCATCACGCTTATAGGTAACGCGAGCATCAATCAATTCGCCCACCTTCAAATGATGTGTCATTTCACTGTTATGAATGAACGCAATCCATCGTTCCGGCGTGATAAAGAATGCCCCGTCGGAGGTGAAGTTATAGATTGCACCACGCACCATTTGCCCTACTTGAGCCTTTGTGGCCGGTTTGGAGGCACGGCGCATAGCATCATCCACATCCATAGAAACAGCTAAACGACCGGACTTATCCGTATATAAACGAACCCAGACTTTCTCGCCTAATTGCGGCCGACCGCGCATTTCCGCGTGTGGCATAAATATGCCACGTTCGGTCCCCACTTCAACGAAAACACCGAATTGGGTCTTATTAATGACTTCCACATAGCCGATTTGGCCTTCTTTAATAGCCGGCAAACGCATACTGGCGGTGAGACGACCTTTCGGATCTTTGTACAAGAATACCGGTACTTCATCGCCGATTTTCACCGGTGCGGTCTGTTGATCCTTATGAAGTAAAATGTCATCATTGGTATTGCCCGTACCACCGTCCAAGAACGAACCTTGGTCGCTTTGACGTAACACTTTCAGCGTGGCTAATGTGTTTTCAGATAATTGTGTTGCCATATTAAGCCCCTGTAAATTTTACGCGAGCCGCATCATTCCAAAGCTGTTCCAAGCCGTAGAAAGAGCGTGTTTCCTGCCCGCCGAAGACATGACAGATAATATCGCCGAAGTCCAAAAGAATCCATTCCCCTTCGTGATAACCTTCACGATGAAGCACGGTAGCGCCTACTTCAGCCCCTTTATCTTCAATTTCATCGGCAATACTCTGTGCCTGTTTTACGTTGGACGCACTCACCAATACGAAATAATCCGCTAAACTGGATAAACCTTCCAAATCCAAAATGGCAATGTCTGTACCTTTTTTGTCAAAACCTGCTTGTGCCAATGCTAATGCCACGTCTTTAATTTCTTGTTTCTCTTTCATGAAATCTCCTTTTTATAATCATCGCCAACAATAAACTATAAAAATAAATACAATATATTGTCACGAATAACCGTTACAACCCCTATAATTATTTTAACAATTATAATGCTGTTTATAACATAGTAAATTAATATTTATCCTTCTTTGGCGTTACCGGTAGAAGTATTTTTCGAATCATCAGTTGTCCCGTCGCCACCGCCTTCAATCGGCGCATTGCCTAAGGTAATGCCCAATAATTGCTGTGCTTCTACCGGGTCGTAGGTCCAGAATATTTCGCCGTTAAGCACTTCCCTGGTGCCCGGTAAAATATAGTACTGAATATTATTACCGGTAAGACTACCCAAACTCATAACCAATTTAACCGCGTCAGTCGTACTGATATTAGAATCATAGTGGCTCCAAAGACGCCACACATGCCACATGCGGGAAATAGTAAAGGTGTCTTCCTGAGAACTCAATAATTGTTTTAAAAACCGTTCTTGACGCTGGGTACGACTGAATGCATTTTTATCGGCATCCACAAAGCGCACATATTGATAGGCTTTATCCGCATCCAATGTTTGATACCCACGGGCCAAATTGACATCGGCTGTATCGGTAGCGTCGTCAATATGTACCATTTCTTTTTCCACATACATATCTTGAGACCCCAGTACATCAAGGGTATCTTTAAAAGCCGCCTCATCGACCACCACATAATAAGGAATGGGAATATGGAATAAATCCTCCACCACGGCCTTAGTAAGTTCAATATTACCGCTACTGTACATGGTATTAATCATAGACACGGACTTATTGTCACGGCTGTAAATTTTTGTATTGGACGGGATGCCGATTACATCAATATTTTTTTGTTGTTCATTTACGGATAGTAAAAAGAGAGCATCCCCTTGCGCCGGATTGTTACTATCTTTACCTACCAATAAAATGTAAATCGGCTTATCCAGTGATTTTTGTTCTAAAGGAATGGTCGTTACTTGATTGGGCTGCGACGGTGGTGCCACATCGGCCGTCGTTGTTGTCTCGGTCGTAGCTGAACCACCAAAATAACTTACCGCTGCCTGATAACCGCGCCATAACCCAAAACCGATACCGCCTACCAGGACTATGAGTATTACCAAAGCTAAGATGACCCGTCCCCAACGTACTTTTGGTTTTCTCCGCACCCGCCGAGTCGGTCTTTTACGCACTTCTTCTTCCATACTACCCGCACCCTATCGATTATGAATACGCCGTACCATATCGTTACGGCCTAAAATGGTTTTAAAATAAATACTCAATTCTTGATCCAACAAATGACGAATTGTCGTATCATAACCGGCCAACACTGCTTCATCCAAATCTTCCAAGGCCAGACTGCGTAAATAGTCCACAGCCGGAAAATCACGAGTTTCTTCTACATAATCGGCTAGAAAAATAATTTTATCCAATTGCGTCATACCTACGCGGCCCGTCGTATGATACCGAATGGCATCAAGAATATAACCGTCAATAACACCATAGCGATCATGGGCCATAACGGCACCACTTACACCATGCAATAGCGCACCGTTTACATACATCTCCATATCCACTTTGATGTCCGCGTCATCTACCAAACGCTGCATTTCCGATAAAGGCAATTCTTTAGCACAATCATGCAAAAGACCGGCAATATAAGCTTCTTCCGGATCGGCACCATATCGTTGGGCCAATCCTACAGCGGCTCTCGCCACACCTAAAGTATGAGCGAAACGTTTAGGACTAAGTCGCATTTGTAAATCATTAATAATTTCTTCAAACATAGTATTTGTTGCCTCACTTTTTATAAATATCATGTTGTGCAATATACTGAACTACGGCTTTAGGAATCATGTAGCGAACACTGCGCTTGGTGCGCAATCTTTGACGTAAATCCGTAGCCGACAGCTGCATGAGCGGCACTTCCAGCAAATGAATACGGTCACGACCTAAATCGCCAAAATATTCAATAATCTTTTCAATAGCCGCCGAACCATCCGGTCGTACAGCCCCTATAAAATGGCATAAACCGAGCAGTTCGTCAATATATTTCCAATTGGGTAAGTCTTGAATGGTATCTGTACCGGCTATGAAATAGTATTCCTTATCCTCACCATATTGGGCACGGAAGTACTTTATTGTATCTACCGTATAAGACGGGCCTTCCCGTTTAAATTCAACGTCGGAAATAGTAAATTTAGGATTGTCCATAACAGCCGCTGCCGTCATCTCATAGCGATATTTTGCATCAATCACGTCTTCATGTTTGTGAGGCGGATGATACGCCGGTACAAAAATAACGCGGTCAAGTTCATAGGTTTCCTGCGCCATTTCCGCTATCATTAAATGGCCTAAATGAATTGGATTGAAGGTACCTCCGATGATGCCGATTCTTCCTGTAAGTTTCATAAGCAGTACATTATCCCCATAATTAACAATGATAATACAAGCCACAGTATTATTGCTTTAATATAGGATAGCCATTCATAGCGTCCCTTAGGTGTTTTTAAGTAGGAGCCATAAGCTCGTACCATATTGAGCCACTTTATCATGAACGAATTTGGCCATCTCCTTGCACATAATATTTATACGAAGTAAGCGCCAAGAGCCCCATAGGCCCGTGAGCATGTAATTTCTGAGTGCTGATGCCGATTTCGGCTCCTAAGCCAAACTCAAAGCCATCCGTAAAACGGGTGGAAACATTTACATACACGGTAGATGCATCTACTTGTTGTAAAAAAGCCTGTGCCGCCTCTGTATTTTCCGTAATAATACATTCCGAATGTTTCGTCCCGTAGTGATTAATATGAGCAATGGCAGCCTCCACGGAAGGCACTACTTTTACATTCATAATTAAATCGTTATATTCCGTTGACCAAGCCGATTCTTCAGCCGCTTTAATATCTTTAACGATAGCCCGCGAAGCTTCATCACCGCGAAGTTCCACCTGTTTGGCCATTAAAGCATCCGCAATAATCGGCAACAATTTAGGTGCCACCGCTTCGTGAATAAGTAGCGTTTCCGCGGAATTACAAACGGATGGCCGCTGTACTTTAGCATTGACTACAATCGGTACAATTTTAGCTTCGTCACAATCTTTATCCACATATACATGAACGACACCGCTCCCCGTTTCAATAACCGGAATGCGGCTTTCTTCTACAATTCGTTTAATAAGGCCTGCACCGCCACGAGGTATTACTACATCAATATATTCACGTTGGCGCAGTAAATCAGATACAGCTGCACGATCGGTGACGGTTACTAATTGTACCGCATCGGCCGGTAAATTAACTTCGGTCAACGCATCACGCAATAAATTTACCAAGCATTCATTAGTGTGAAATGCTTCTTTACCGCCGCGCAAAATAACCGCATTGCCTGTTTTCATACATAGAGCCGCTGCATCAACGGTTACATTCGGTCTTGCTTCGTAAAACATAGCAATAACACCCAATGGTACCCGTACTTTCGTAATCTCCATGCCATTGGGACGGGTAGACGATTCCATGACTTCACCGATAGGATCGTCCAAGTCAACCAATTGTCGTACGCCCAGAGCCATCTGCTCGATGCGCTCCTTAGTAAGACGCAAACGATCATACATGATTTGCGGTAAATTATAATCACCGGCCTGTGCCATATCTTTTTCATTGGCCTCTAAAATAGCCGGAATATGAGCTACCAATACATCAGCCACGGTCTGTAATAATTTATTTTTTACCGCCGTATCGGCCAATTGCATAGCCGTCGATGCGGCCCGAGCCTTACGGCCCATAGTTTCAAAATATGTTGCGTACTCTGTCATATTAAGACTCCTATCTGAGGATTACTAAATTATCACGATGAATGACTTCCGTATGAGCACTGTCTATCTTAAGAATAGACGTAATTTCATGGGAATTGCAACCTTTAATTTGATCAAGATCCGCTGACGAGAAGTTTACCATACCACGGGCAATTTCTTCGTCATTAAACAGGATACTAATGGTTTCCCCTTCATGAAACTCACCGCTTACTGCCGTAATACCAACTGGCAATAAACTGGAGCCTTTTTTAAGTAAAGCATCAGCACAGCCCTTATCGACAGTAACCGAACCTTTGAGGCGCTTACCGAAGGCTACCCAGCGTTTTTTCATATGTGGTTTCGAATCACGCGCCACAAAATGGGTGCCTCGTAAACCGCCGACGGCAATCACTTCGATAGAATCATTGCGTTCACCGGAAGCGATAACCATGTGCACACCGGAATTAACGGCAATATTGGCGGCTTGAATTTTAGTATACATGCCACCCGTACCGCGTGATGTACCGGCACCACCGGCTATTTCATAAATATGAGGCGTAATAACGTCTACTTCATGTATTAATTCGGCATCCGGATTCGTTTGCGGATTAGCCGTATACAAGCCTTCAATATCAGATAAAATAATCAACAAATCGGCCTCAACTGTACTTGCAATAACAGCCGACAGGGTATCATTATCACCGATTTTAACTTCATCAATAGACACTACGTCATTTTCATTAATGATGGGAATAACACCTAAAGAAATCAACGCATATAAAGTATTGCGCAAGTTGATATAACGAGAGCGATTCATACTGTCTTCGCGAGTCAGAAGAATCTGACCTACCGTATGGCCGTATTCACGGAATAGCTTTTCATACATATGAAGTAAAACCCCTTGCCCAACGGAGGCAGCAGCCTGTTTCATAACAAGGTCTTTTGGTTTTTCTTTAAACCCCAAAGGAGCCAACCCGGCACCTACGGCACCGGAACTGACTAAAATAATTTCTTTCCCTTGATTGGCCAAATCAGCCAATTGCTTTACAATCGATTCGATTCGGCGTAAATTAAGCCGTCCCGTGTCATAGGTTAAGGTGCTGGTACCCACTTTAACGACGATACGCTTAGCCTTGGCCAATACGTCACGGGAATGTTCATTTGTTACGACTTTAACAGTAGACTCTCTTTCGCTCATAATTATATCTCCTCATCATCAGATTACCTTTTAATGTTTCCGGAAGTCAGCTAAACTAACGCATTAAGCGAATTAATTCGGCTGACTAACGGGGCAATATGATTTTGGGGTCTTTTTTGGCTTTGTATAAAACACCGTTGTGACCGATAACCTGTACCAATTCGACACCCAACATATCGGCTAATTCTTCAAATGTTTCTGCAGGGTCCACAGGGGCATTATTTAACACTTTAACTTTAATAAGTTCTCTCGCCGTAATAGCCGCACGAGCGCTGTCAATAACAGCATCTTCCAAGCCGCCTTTACCGATCATAACTACAGCCGGCATGGTACTGGCTAATGCACGCAAAAATCGTTTTTGTTTACCTGTCATATACTATTCTCCTCATAAAAGGCATAACTACGCCATTCTCAACGAATTAGGTTGAGCAATGGTTGAGCAATAAGTAAATCTAAATAAATATATAGGAACTAATTTTAATTGATATCCTCAGTTAAACTATTATACCATTACTCATATTTATCGTCTATTATTGCAAAAGTTAAGCAATTTACAAATCACTCTTCCGGTTCGCCGTACAGACGTGTCATTCCAGCTTTCGTGACTAACCACGTACCGCCACTTTTACGACATTCTACACCTTCAATTAACCTCGGTGGTCTACTTTGTATACCCGTGCATAAATGTTTTACACTAACCTGTGACAATCCCCATACTTCAGCAGCTTCTTTGGTTGTCATGACATCCGTAAATTTCATACTACTTTCTCACCTCTTGTATAATAGCTATTATGCCCAGAATCAAGGCCAAACCGCCAAACCAATCCCAGCCATATTTATCCATAGATAAATAGACCGATGCACTCAATAAAGCTAATACTACTGTTACACTTTTATTTTTCATAACTTCATGATAAGATATAGATGAGCTAGGGGCTTTCGCCCCTAACCCTTGGGCAGTCCTTACTTTTTGAAAAGCGTTTTTATTGCTACGGCTATTAGCACTATCTTTTCAATTACTGTAAGGACTTTTTCTATATCGTCCATCATGTTTTTCACCTCCTCTCTATGGTTTTATTATAACCTTATTCGGTTAAATTGTCAAGTAAAATAAACAAAAAAATGCCCGCAAAGCTAGATTTTTTCTAACCTTGCGGGCATTTTGCGTACATAACGTCGTACGCCACGAGATATTTGGATCACCTCAATTCTACCATTCAGCGACTGTATACAAGAGTGTCGCACCTTTGACTTTTGCATTATCAAAGTGAACAACGCCCTCGAATCGCCCTGCTTGATAACCAACAGTAGCATATGTTTTATCATCAATTACAGTCACACCTGCTTTGATTTTATGTGCTTTATTTAGATTGATTTTATATATATCTACAGTCTGATTATCTTCATTTTTAGTAATTACTGTTCTATCTGTTTTTTCTAGAGCCACTTTAGGTAGTTTGTCATCCTCTTTCTTAATTAAACTTTGTGCTTCTTTAGTAGCTTTATCTAAATTAGTTGCTACAACTGTAAACTGTCCATCAGGACTTCTAGTTTCCGTTTTAATTATTTCTGACCTAATCACCTTAGCTTGTTCTGGATTTACATCTATACCTTTTGCCAATTTATCT
>NZ_SVCB01000137.1 GCF_015058545.1 Veillonella sp. | reverse complement strand
TTTAGGTCTAACTTTAAGGGGTCGGTTCACCATCAGTAGTGACTCTCCTTATTTTAGTATGGTGGAGACGAGGGGAATCGAACCCCTGTCCAAAAGTGTTGCCCCACAGACTTCTCCGAGTGCAGACGCTGTTTTAGATCTTAGCTAACTTTCGTACAACGACAAACTATATTAGCCCAGCTCTGTTGTTTAACCTACTATACTAGAGCAAATATATTAGGCGAGCCCGTAGTTTGACGCCTTATCCCAGATCACGGGCAGATCCGAGTAAGACGTAGCTTATGCAGCTAATGCAAAGTTTTCTTTTGCGTTTAATTTAAAAGCCCCACCGTTTAACGGCCAAATGGAACGCCGACTCGCTATCTATGATACACGCACCCCTGTCGAAACCATTACGTCCCCATGTGTGCATGATTAATTATAAACAACTGCAGGATAACTGTCAAACAAAAAGGCGAATTTTGAACTAATGGTTTATATATAAGCCTTTGGCCAAGTGCACCGTTTCTCTAAAATAGGGTAATAAAAAACAGACATTAATTTAGACGCCGCCGGTGCACTCTAGAAAGAGTTACACCTTAAGGCGTCTTTATATTGCTTCAATCGTTATTTTGCCCTACACGACCTAATCCTTAAAAGAATTGGGTTAATATAGTTGTATTCCTTAATAATCGCGGCTCTGTTCTTTCATGCGGCGACGAATATCGCGCTGTGCATCACGCTCAGCCATATCCTGACGCTTATCGTAGTTTTTCTTACCAGTAACAAGGCCAACAGTTACCTTAATTAAGCCATGAGCGAAGTGGAAATTGAGCGGCACCAAGGAAAAACCTTTTTCCTTCACCTGCCCCAACAATTTATGTATTTCACTGCGATGCATCAATAATTTGCGCGTACGCATTGGTTCATGGTTAAACTGATTGCCTTGTTCATAAGGGCTGATATGAGCCTGATAGAGAAACATTTCACCATTTTGAATGGCACAATAACTGTCTTTCAGATTAAGTCGGCCCTGGCGAATCGACTTAACTTCAGTACCGGTTAAAGCAATCCCCGCTTCATAAGTCTCATGAATGTGATAATCATGTCTTGCCTTACGATTGTCAGCGATTAAACTGGTACTGTCTTTCTTAGTTTTACTCACAAACTACCTCCTAAACTTCGGTACTGCTATTTTTTCTTACCTGATTTCTTTTTGCGCCCTACTTTTTTACTCTGCTTTTTACTCTTAGATTTTTTGGCAAATCTGGCAAAAGCCGCCGGCGTATTATCTTCGTATTCGCGTTGCCAGTTATATTTACTGTCTGTGCTCTTACGTTTACTATTCTTACTGTCTTTTGAGCTTTCTTCACGTTTGCCGGACTTTTCAGCTTTAGAGCCCTTACCGCTCTTACCGGCTTTACCGTTTTTGCCGTTTTTACCGGACTTGCCGGAACGCATACCGCGACTGCCCAAACCGGCACGACGATGTTCACCGGCCAAGGATTTTTCGATTAAAGTCTGCGCATCCACTTCACCCAATAAGAAATCTATCTGCTTCTTATCTTTATCCGCTTTGACGAGTGTTACTTTCACGTCCTGACCCAAATGATAGGTTCTGCCGGTTCGGCGGCCCACCAATAAGAAATGTTCTTCGTCAAAGAAGTAATAATCATCATCCATGGTAGCAATATGAACTAAGCCGTCAATACCGTTTTCCAATTCAACGAACATGCCAAAGGATGTAATTGAGCTGATTTTACCGTCAAAGACTTCGCCGATAAACGGTTCCATGTATTGAACTTTTTTGAGATCATTTGTATCGCGTTCCGCAGCTACGGCAATTTGTTCCTGAATCGAACAATGGTCAGCCGCTTTCGCCAAGTAATCTTCCATATCGTCATATTTATTATAACCATCGCCCCAGTGCAAACGTTTTTTCAGCAAACGATGAACGATTAAGTCCGGATAACGACGGATTGGCGAGGTAAAATGGGTATAACAAGCGGATGCCAAACCAAAGTGGCCCACATTGACCGCAGAATACCGTGCCTGCTGCATGGAGCGCAAGGTCATAATCTGCGCAATCGGTTCAATGTCGGTACCGGCTATACTATCTAAGAATTTCTGAATATCTCTTGGTTCAACATGGCTGTCAGCCAAATGGAACGGTTTGCCTAAATAGGTAACAACCGTCTGCAAAGCTTGTAACTTTTCTTCGCTTGGTTGCTCATGAATACGATAAATTCCCGGTTTATGCGTGTCACGTAAGTAACAAGCTACCGTTTCATTGGCAATCAACATACAAGCTTCAATGATTTTTTCAGCAATTGTACGGTCTTTACGCACAATCTTGAGTGGTGTGCCATCTTCGGCCAATAGAATCTTGTATTCAGGGAATTCAAAGGAAATGGCACCGGATTTTTCACGCATGGCAATTAAAATCTTCGCCACTTCGTGAAGTTCGTGAACCATTGGCATCAACGGTAACAAATCATCAGGAATGATGCTTTGAGTCAACGCTTTATATATTTCGGGATAGCTGCAACGACGGTCCACGCGAATAACGGACGGACTGATGGTAAAGTCAACCACGCGGCCTGCATGGTTGATTTCCATGATACAGCTCATGGCATAGCGGTCTTCTTTGGCATTGAGACTGCAGATACCGTTGGACAATTTAGTCGGCAGCATCGGCACAACCCGGTCAACCAAATATACACTGGTACCGCGCTTATACGCTTCTTTATCAAGCTGTGTATTGCCGCGCACGTAGTGACTTACATCGGCAATATGAACACCTAATTTATAATGACCATTGGCCAGCTGTTTACAACTTACCGCATCGTCCAAGTCTTTCGCGTCTTCGCCGTCAATCGTAATCATCGGCACTTCGCGTAAATCAAGACGTTTACCGCCAAGTGCTACATCAAAGGAGACGCGATCTGCTTCTTTTAAAACTGCCTCAGGGAATGAAAACGGGATTTTATGCTGCGCCATTACGCAGTTAATATCCACACCGACGTCGCCTTTATAACCTAAAATGGACGTAATTTTACCTTCCGGCTGGCGTCCTTTAGCATCAGGCCAACGAGTAATTTCTACCAATACTTTAGCTCCGCTGCGTGCTTCCATAGTATCAGGCAAAGCTACATAAATATCATCAACCAGACGTTCATCATCAGGCGTTACAAAGCCAAACATCTGTTGGCGATCATACGTACCTACAATGGATGTGTTCACATGTTGAATAACTTTTTCCACGCGGCCTTCATGGCGCTGTTCGCCGATACGACCGAAGCGGAAAATATGGACCAAAACTTTATCATTATGCATGGCACCGTTGCGATCGCCGGCACCGATATTTACTTCATGTTGCCCCGTCTCGTCAATAACAAGACCGCGGCCGTTACGAAGGCTCTTATAAGTACCTTCGAACTCTCTTACTTCCTCAATTTTTAATGCTGTTTTTTCAGCCTTGTCGATGAATTTGTAATAGTCGCCGGGCCGTGCTTCTAATAAGCCCGCTTCGGTCAGCGCCTCCACATCTCCCATAAAGGCTTCCAACTCTTCAGACCCTTTTATGCCCAAAATATATGCCGCATCTTCAATGTGATACGCTTCCGGACTAATGGCCTTAAAAAACGCTAAAATCTTATCTTTCATCTCTTCCATAGCCTTATACCCCTACCAAAAAAGCCTGCACAAGGCAGGCTAGCTATTAATATTGATTCAAGTAAATCCCTAAGAATAAGCTCAAGATGGCAAAAATAATCCCCAACACGATAGTGCATTTCGACAATAAACCGTCGATACCACGCGCTTTACCGCCAAATACGGAATCAGCCGCACCACTTACGGCGCCGCCCATACCGGCACTTTTACTGGATTGTAATACAACCACCATAATCAATAAAATAGCAACTACCACTTCTGCAAACATCAAGAAATTTCTCACAATTGTCATCCTTCCTAAGGCTCATTCTTTTTCGCCAATTCACTGCGATGTTCCAAATACTTTTCTAATTTACGCTTTACGCGTTGTAAAGCATTATCAATGGATTTCACACTGCGGTGATATTCAGCGGCAATTTCATTATAGGACTTGCCGTCCAAATACCCCATCAGCACTTTGCCTTCCAAATCACTTAATATGGACCCTATTTTTTCTTCTATATCGGAAAATTCTTCCCGATTGATGAAAAGTTCTTCAGGATCCGTACCCTGGCCTTCCACTAATACGTCCATCAAGGTTCGTTCCGTCTCATCCGCATAAATCGGCTTATTCAGCGAAATATAGGAATTGAGCGGAATATGTTTTTGCCGTGTCGCCGTCTTAATCGCCGTAATAATTTGCCGCGTTACACATAACTCGGCAAAGGCCTTAAACGACGCCAGTCGATCCCCTTTAAAATCGCGCGTAGCTTTATAGAGGCCAATCATGCCCTCTTGGATAATGTCCTCTTTATCTGCACCGATTAAAAAATAAGACCGTGCCTTGGCACGCACAAAATTTTTATATTTATCCACAAGATAGTCCACCGCTAAGTGGTCATCTTGTTCTTGCGCTAATTTACAAATTTGTTCATCTGTTAAATCTACATAACGACGGTACTCATCATTTACGCGTGGATTAACGCACATGCCGACCTCCCACTCTGCCGGATTCGCAGAACCTTACTAATGTATCTCTCATTATACTTGATAGCCCTCGGTTCTGCAAGGTCATTTCTTGCCCCGACGCAAGGTTTCCCACTGCTTGGCTACTTCGCCATCAATTTGATGTCCCAGTTCATTACGCTGTAATTGCAAACTGTCGCGGTTGTGAATGCCTTTATAATACCGCTGTTCGTCGATTTTAGCACGTTCAACTTGGGCTTTTAACTCACGGGCGGAGATACGCAAAGCGCCAAAACCGAGTACTTGGCTCTGCTCCGCATAATCGGAGGTGCATACATATACATTGGCATAGGTGTTTTTAAAAGTGAAAACAGTCCGTTCAATATAGGAATCCGCTGTTTCCCCGTCAACCGTGTATACTTCCATAAAATCGTCCGTAACAAATTCTTCGGCACTGCCGGGATGGGCATATTTTCCGTCAAAAACCAAAATTACACGGTACCCCTTATGTTTACCGTAATTTTGAAGCATATGTTTAATCCGTGACCGAGCATGCTCCAAGGAGCTTTTACTAATCTTCTTTAGTTCCGGCCACGCAAATATAACATTATAACCGTCAACAATTAAAATATCTTCTCTCATGTCGGAGCCTCACTCCTTTTATTGACGCTGCCGAACTGCTTCATACATCAAAATAGCCGCCGCTACCGATGCATTTAAAGAATTAATACGACCATACATAGGAATCGTCACGAGGAAATCACAACGTTCTTTAGTAAGTCGGCTAAGCCCTTTACCTTCATTGCCGATTACAAGTACCAAAGGACTGGTTAAATCAGCCTGATATAGGGTTTGCTGCCCTTCCATATGCGCACCGAGTACCCAGAACCCTTGTTTCTTAAGTTCTTCGATAGTCTGGGCCACATTGCCTACCTGCACTAAAGGAATGGACTCCAAGGCGCCGGCCGACGTTTTGGCTACCGTTGCATTAATCGGCGCGGTGTGCCGTTTCGGAATTAAAACAGCCGTAGCGCCGCAACATTCGGCAGTACGAATAATGGCCCCCATGTTGTGGGGATCTTCAATGCCGTCCAACAAAATTAAAAGCGGCGCTTTATCAGACGGCCAATTTTGAAGCACTTCTCCTAAATCGGCAAATTTTACCGGTGCCGCTAAAGCCACTACACCTTGATGTACCACGCCGTCAGCGTACTTACTGAGCTGTTTATCATCGACGCGGCGCAATTCAATACCTTTATCTTTGGCAAGCCCGATGATTTCCTGTAAGGAGCCCTGCACCTTATCATTCGTAATAAACAAACGCTGAATGGTTCGTCCCGACCGCAAAGCTTCACGCACCGCATTGCGTCCTACAATATAATCACTCATGATATTTCTCCTTTACTCTATCATAACGCATCTAACTCATGCTGTCCAAAGTGTACTGAAACGCATCCTTCATCAAAGTCTGCAAGCGCTCATTTTGGCCTGAGCGATATAAATAACCGAGCACCGCTTCAAAAGCTGTACTGGCACGATATTCCTGTACCGTAGCACTTTTCGGCACATGTACATTACTGTTTCTAGCTCGTTTGGCTATCTGCTGCTCCGCCTCAGTCAAATGACCGTCCGTTTCCCATGCATGAAGAACCTTCGATTGTGCCTTGGCACAGATGCATTCGGTCACAAGGTTGTGCAACACCTGAACCTTCGTAATGCCCGCTTCCGTCATGCGCTCACGGATATATAAGGAATACACCGCATCGCCTATATAGGCAAGCATGAGGGAATCCTCAGCTTCAGCCGGTACAATTCCCTCATGCGTAGTTGTTGCTTTTAATTTTTCAATAGCCGTGGCTCGTAAAAATTGATAGCGCTTAAAGTTCACGTTTCTTCCACCGTGCCCCTTGCGGCGAATCTTCAATTACGATACCGATATTGCCCAATTCATCACGAATGGCATCGGCCAAGTCCCAAAGTTTTTGTTCACGGGCATTTTGACGAACATTCAAAATTACCTGCATTAACTGTTCGTATTCTTCAGCGCCGGCTCCACCTTGAGGACCTTCCCAAGCCTGTTCCAAAATACCGATGATATCAGTCATCATCTTGAAGATATCACGTACTTCAGCCAATGTTTCATGGCAAACTTTACCGTTGCAGTTCTGTACGGCCTGGTAGTAAATGTTGATTTCTTTTGCCAAACCGAACATCGGTGCGCCCGCTAATGCTGTGTTAAAGTCATCGGACATAGCGTCTTCAAACTCTTCCGCATATTTGCGAGCATTATCGAGTAATGCTTTTGCTTCATCATCACATTCCCCTTCTTCCTGGTTTTCCAAGTAGAGAAGGTTCTGAATCGCTGTGGTCATGCGTTCCAAAGATTTATTGGCTTCTTCCAAACGTTCGTCGCTGAAATCAAGTGAGCTGCGATAATGCGTGCTCATCAAGAAATAGCGAAGTGCGTCAGGACTGTATTCTTTCAAAATATCTTTAACTAAGAAGAAGTTGTTCAAAGATTTACTCATTTTTTCCTGGTTAATGGTAATGAAACCATTGTGCAACCAGTAGCGCACGGATGGATGATGGCCGGTGCAACCTTCAGACTGGGCAATTTCGTTTTCATGGTGAGGGAAAATCAAATCGCTACCGCCACCATGGAAGTCGAATTCTTCACCCAAGTATTTGTTACTCATTGTGGAGCATTCGATATGCCAGCCCGGACGACCGTTGCCCCATGGGCTTTCCCAGTAAGGTTCACCCGGTTTAGCACTTTTCCAAAGGGCAAAGTCCATCGGATTCTGTTTGCGGTCATCTACGTCTACGCGTGCGCCTGCTTCCATGTCATCCAAAGTACGACCGGACAATTTACCGTAGTCGGCGAATTTTTCAACACTGTAATATACATCGCCGTCTAATTCGTACGCAAAGCCTTTTTCAATCAAAGTGGCAATCATGTCGATGATTTCATCAATGTGTTCCGATACGCGCGGATATACATCGGCATGACGTACATGAAGGGCATCCATTACTTCAAAATAGGAATCGATATAGCGGTTGGCAATCGTATCCCAAGACACACCTTCCCCATTGGATGTGTTGATAATTTTGTCGTCCACATCCGTGAAGTTCTGTACATACGTCACTTTATAGCCAACGTGCTCTAAATAGCGACGAATTACATCCCAAGTAACAAAAGGACGAGCATTACCGATGTGAGGGTGATTGTATGGCGTAACGCCACATACGTAAATCTTAGCTTCTCCCTCCTTTACCGGCTTAAATACTTCTTTTTCTCTTGTCATCGTATTGTATACTTTAATTTCTCTCATCGCTACCGATGCCTCTCTTCCGTAAAAATAAAAAAAGCCACCATCTCATTACAGAGACGGTGGCCCGCGGTTCCACTCTGTTAAGTACTGATAGCACTCTCTCAAACGCATAACGGGCGTGTCCGAACAAACCTACTCTATTCAGTCTGTCAACTCCCGAATGCATTTCCCCTGGCTATACTTAAACCCTTCCACCAATTAGTTCTCGCTGTAAAGTTAGTCACAAAGTACTTCTTTCGTTCATCGTCTTTAATAACAATTTTATTCGATATATAGAGAATAATACCATAAAACCCTTATAAAGTCAATGTATTACGACTAATTCTATACAAATTATACGGCTAAAATTAAATCGTGTGCAAGTGGTTCCGGTTAATTACTTATTTGCCCGCTGTAGCAATGTTAATAATCGTCTTAACGGCTAATTCCATGTGTTCCACACAAGCGAATTCGTGAGGTCCGTGAAGGTTTTCCACACCGGTAAACAAGTTAGGTGTCGGAATGCCCATGAAGGAAATTTTAGAACCGTCAGTGCCGCCACGGATTGGTTGGATAAGCGGTTTAACACCGGCTTTTTCCATAGCCGCTTTCGCAATGTCTACACATTCCATATGGTCTTTAATGATGTCGTACATATTGTAATATTGATCTTTAAGTGTCAATGTTACTACTTCACGGCCGTAACGTTCGTTTAATACTTTGGCGGCCAATACGAATAATTGTTTTTTGGCTTCAAAAAAGGAACGGTCATGGTCACGAATGATGTATTTCATCGTACCCGATTCCACACCCGTTTCATTGCTGGCGAGCATGATAAAACCTTCATAGTTTTCCATTAATTCAGGAACGGCTGCCTGCGGCAATAAGCGGTCAAATTCCATGGCCAATTTATTGCAGTTAATCATGGTATTTTTAGCAGAACCGGGATGAACGGAAACGCCGTGCAATTCTACGGTAGCCGCACAAGCATTGAAAGTTTCATATTCCAATTCGCCAAGACGGGTACCGTCGATGGTATAGGCAAAATCTACCGGGAAGTCTTTAACATCAAATAAATCGGCACCGCGACCGATTTCTTCGTCCGGCCCGAAGGCGCACATAATAAGACCGTGTTTAATGTCCGGATTTTCTTTTAAATAACGCAACGCTTCCATGATTTCAACGATACCCGCTTTGTCATCGCCGCCTAAAAGTGTTGTACCATCCGTAACAATTAAAGTATTGCCTTTATAATTGGCTAAATTAGGGAAATCGGCTACCCGGCTGTAGATGCCTTTTGCTTCGTTCAACAAAATATCCTGCCCATCATAATCTTTAATAAGGCGTGGAATGATATTTTCCGCATTATAATCGGCAGTATCCATGTGCGCAATAAAGCCGACGGCCGGTACCTGGTCGTTAGTATTAGCCGGTAAAGCACCAATTACAAACCCGTTGTTTTCGTTGATTTTTACATCACTTAAACCTAATGCTTCCAAATCAGCTTTCAATACTTTCGCAAACTCAACCTGAGTCTGAGTACTTGGTACGGAAGTGGCTGCTTCATCAGAGCGCGTGTTTGTTTTAGTGTACCGCAAAAAACGTTCAACCATAGATTCCATATTATAGCCTCCTTTAAAAAAAGAAAGAATATAAAAAAGAATACGGGAGGAAACCTCCCGTATTCAAAAAAATTGACTAATAATAAAGGATGTTAACCTATTACCCAATATAATCAATTACAACTGACTGATGGCTGCATCAAGTCGAGCTAATGTCTTTTCTTTACCGAACAAGGTGATAATATAGTTCAAATCAGGGCCGTGCATCTGACCGGTCGTAGCAATACGAATCGGCATAAATACGAATTTCCCTTTCAATTTGGTTTCTTTCATAATCCCCTTAATCGTTGCTTTAACGATTTCCGGCGTAATTTCATCCAAATCGGCTACGGCTGCACGGAATGCATTGAGCACAGTCGGACAAGTTTCTTCCGCCAATACCGCTTTAATTTCTTCAGCGTGTTCGGCATCCGGAGCCTGAATGTCTTCAAAAATTAGTTTTGCTTCTTCTTTAATCTGAGCACCAAAGCTGATGTGATCTTTTAAGCATACGCAGAGCATGATGAGCTTAGCCTTTTCCGCTTCATCCGGATTAGCCGAAGCATAACCGGCTTCTTGAAGGTGCGGTAAGCATAATTCATATAATTCTTCATCGGATAAATTCTTCATGTAGTTGAAGTTAATCCAGTTCAATTTATCGATATCGAATACGGCCGGATTCTTAGCTACGCGGTCCATGGAGAAGTTTTGGATCAACTCTTCCTGCGTAAATAATTCCTGTTCACCGTCCGGCGCCCACCCAAGTAAGGCCAAGAAGTTGTCGATGGCTTCCGGTAAGTAACCGAGTTGACGATATTGATCAACGGACGTAGCACCGTGACGTTTACTCATCTTCTTGTAATCCTTACCGAGAATCAAGGAAATGTGACCGAATGTCGGCACGTCCCAGCCCAAGGCATTATAGATGGCAATTTGACGAGGTGTATTGGAAAGATGTTCTTCCGCACGAATTACATGGGTAACTTCCATGGTATGGTCATCCACAACAACGGCATAGTTATATACCGGAATACCGTCGGATTTAACAATAACAAAGTCGCCTACACCATTGGATTCGAAGGATACATGGCCGCGAACCATGTCATCAAAGGCAATCGTCTGATTTAAAGGCACACGCAAACGAATAGTGTGTTTGCGACCTTCTTTTTCATAGGCTGCGATTTGTTCTTCCGTCAAATGACTGCAATGACCATTGTATTTAGGCGTTTCACCGCGTTCCAACTGAGCCTGACGTTCTGCTTCCAATTCTTCTTCAGTACAGTAACAAGGATACGCTTTACCTTCATCGAGCAAGCGTTGTGTTACTTCTTTATAAATATCGAGACGTTCGGTCTGACGATACGGTCCGTTTTCACCGCCTACGTCGATACCTTCATCCCAATCCATGCCGAGCCATTTAAGAGCGGCTTTAATGTTCTCTTCGCTTTCACGCGTCGAACGCGCCAAGTCTGTATCTTCAATACGAAGAAGGAATGTACCTCCTTCTTTACGTGCCAATAGCCAGTTGAAAAGGGCTGAACGAGCACCGCCGATATGGAATGGTCCTGTTGGACTCGGTGCAAATCGTACCTTCATCTTTGCCATGATTATATCCGCTCCTTTACTGTATAATACTGTGTTTATAATTATGGTGAGCCATCACTTAAGCTTCTTGGTAAAGGGTAACTACCGCTTGAGCCGCCAACCCTTCCAGGCGACCGAATGCTCCCATTTTCTCATGAGTCGTCGCTTTTACACTGACAAAATCTTCACCGATGCCCAAAGCTCCGGCCAGATTTTCTTTCATCGCCCCAATATGAGGCTTTAATTTAGGTGCTTCTGCAATGACCATAACATCTACATTATACGCCTTAAATCCTTTTTCGTGTAGTACATTTATAACACGGCGCAATAATTCCATACTGGAAATGCCTTTGAACACATCATCTTCCGGCGGGAACCAGTACCCGATATCAGGTAAACCGGCCGCGCCGAGTAAGGCATCCATTAGCGCGTGAATTAAAACATCCGCATCACTGTGCCCGTCAGGGCCGAACTCACTCTCGATTTGTACACCGCCCAAAATACAAGGTCGACCTGTTTTAAATCGATGTACATCATAACCGAAGCCTACTCGCATCATAGGTTCTGTCACTCCTAAATATTGTTTAGCTCTTACAATGTCCTCAGGGGTTGTAAGCTTGCAATTCGTATAATCACTCATGACGATATGAACCGGTTTCCCTTGATGCTCTACCAAAGACACATCATCAGTCCCCATATAGTTCGTCTCCGCCGCATAGGCTTGCGCCGCCAAAAGCCACTCTTTTTGAAAACCTTGCGGTGTTTGCACGGCATATAGCTCACTGCGTTTCAAAGTCTCCTTAACCAATAAATCATCGGATACCCGTTTAATCGTATCGATAACCGGCACCGCTGCTACGGCTGCGCCATGAGCTTCGGCCGCTTTGGCCACCGACATAAAGAGTTCCGGCTTAGCCATCGGTCTGGCACCGTCATGAACCAATATAATATGAGCCTCATCACTGACCGCCAATGTGCCGGCTCGCACCGAGTCTTGTCGCTCAGCGCCGCCCTGCACAATACGCGGCTGCCACGGTAATTCACCCATCTTCGCCACTTCGTCGGCAATACAGGACTCCTCACCGGCGGCAGCTACGATAATAACTTCCGAAATATCAGCGACTTTTGCCATATGATGTAAGTTCCATTGCAACACGGAATATTTTCCCAGTCGTAAAAATATTTTGTTAGCTTCACACCGCATGCGTTTACCCGCTCCGGCGGCTAATAAAATACAGCTGATCATTCTTTAGTTCCTTTCGCTCTCGCAAAAATCATGCGGCCCGCACTGGTCTGCAATACGGAAGTAACCATAACATCAATGGACGTATCCACATACTGCGCGCCGTTTTCAATAACGATCATCGTACCGTCATCGAGATAGGCCACACCTTGGTTATCTTCCTTACCTTCTTTAATAACCTGAACGCGAATCCATTCGCCCGGAATCATAGCCGGTTTTAAAGCATTCGCCAAATCATTCAAATTAAGCACTTCAATACCTTGCAAGCTGGCTACTTTGTTCAAGTTAAAATCATTAGTTACAATTTTCCACTTTTTGTCTAAAGCAAGCCGCATCAATTTGGAGTCTACTTCCGTAATATCCTCAAAATCATCGGCAATTACTTTAATAGCGATGACCTCTTTTTGTTGCATGCTTTGCAAAATATCGAGCCCGCGACGACCGCGATTACGCTTCAACACATCGGCTGAATCGGAAATATGTTGCAATTCTTCAAGCACGAATAAAGGCACTACCAAAGGCCCTTCCAAAAAGCCCGTTTCACACAATTCAGCAATACGACCGTCAATAATAACCGACGTATCCAATAATTTTGCTACGGACAACGATTCAGATTCAAATTCAGAAATAGTCGGCACTGTAAGCTGCTCGCTTTCTCTGGGCGCGACTTCTTTCTTCTTGTCTTTTGCCACCGTGCGACTTTGCAGCCAGTTAGCATAGAGCTCCGGCCCTTTGCGCGACGCCAAACGCATCCCGATATAACCGAAGATGGCGCTTAAAATAATAGGAATGTACGAACCGATAATCGGAACGCGATAGAATGCCAAGCCAATAAGATTTGCTATTATAAGTCCAAAAAGTAATCCGGCTGTGCCGGCCATTAATTCCTGGTTAGGTACACGCGATAAGAGACTTTCAATTCTTCTGGCCAGTTTTAAACCTTGATTAATAATCGGCAAAGCGATTACAAAGCCGATTAAAGCACCGATTAAACCGCCCAAGGCGAGTGCTAAAATCTTGATTATGGAAACACCGAAGAAGCCCATTGTCCAGAACTTCACATCAATAATCGGTTCCCAAACCGGCATGAAATTGTCCGTCAACATATAGCCCATAATCCCAACCAATAAGGCTATGACATAACGTAAAATCTTATACACCATTTTTCTCACCTCCTCTCTCTGTGTGCATCTATATTGTACATTAAAATTATAAATAATTCATTAAATCATTCTTAAAAATAATGATTAAAATACAATTTGCATCGCTTCCTGCACTGTAGTTACGCCGTGGATTGTAATATCCTGGCGATTCAGCTTCACCTGTTTTGCATTTCCCGCAGGCACTACAAAGCGGGTAAAACCCATTTTAGCCGCTTCCGCAATACGCTGTTCAATACGCGGAATACTGCGGATATTACCGGTAAGTCCTACTTCGCCGAGAATAACCATATCGGCCGGTACAGGGCGATTCTTTAAGTTTGAAACGATAGCAACAGCCACGGACAAATCACAAGCTGGTTCATTTACTTTCAAACCGCCGATAACATTCACATACACGTCTTTATTACCAAGCGTTAAATTGCAGCGTTTTTCAAGTACAGCCAATAAGATAATCAAACGATTCAAATCATAGCCGATAGACGTACGGCGCGGCATGCCGAAAGCGGTTGTAGCCACAAGGCTTTGCACTTCCACCAGAATCGGACGAATCCCTTCCAAATAGGCCATAACAGCGGAACCCGTTTCTTCTTCCGTGCGCTCTGCCAATAAAGTGGCTGACGGATTAATAAGCTCGGCAAGGCCTTCTTCTTCCATGACAAAAAGCCCCGATTCCGAAGTGGACCCGAAACGGTTTTTGATACCGCGTAAAATACGGAACTGATAGGACCGTTCCCCTTCAAAATAGAGCACTACGTCCACCATGTGCTCCAACATACGCGGCCCGGCAATATTACCTTCTTTTGTTACATGACCAATAATAATAACCGGTACGCCCTGCTCTTTGGCAAAACGAAGAAGTCGAGCCGTACATTCACGGACCTGACCTACACTGCCCGGTGTTGAATCAAGGGCATCCGTAAACATAGTCTGAATCGAGTCAATAACGAGCAATGCCGGTTTATGCTGACTTGCTTCTTGCAAAATAGAATCCAAATTAGTATCCGCCATGACGGCTAAATTTTGCCCTTGAATGCCTAAGCGCTCTGCTCTGAGTTTTAGCTGCATCTGCGACTCTTCACCGGATGCATAAAGGACCTTGCCGTGCGTATCGGCAATACGGCCCGATACCTGTAGCAAAATAGTGGATTTACCGATACCCGGATCGCCACCGAGCAAAATGAGGGCGCCCGGCACAATACCGCCGCCTAAGACGCGGTCAATTTCACCATAGCCAGTGGATAAACGAGGCGAATCTTCAGTTTTTATATCAGCCAAAGCTACCGGTTTGGTAGCTGACTTATCAACGGGAGCATAGGAAGCCGTGCCCTTCTGCTTAGTTTCACGCACCACTTCTTCAACCAATGTATTCCATTGGCCGCACTGAGGACATTTACCCAGCCAGCGCGCCGACTCCGCTCCGCAATTATTACAAAAATATGCTGTTTTTACCTTAGCCATAGCATCCTCTTCTATAATTCCCCTATTATATATACTCGTAAATCAACTTCAATTTGAGAACCTTTTTTCATAATTATTTATAAAAAAATCACGAACACCATTTACATAGTATTCGTGATTTTTAGTGCAATATCCTTCAAACAGAGGAGTAATTTTTCATGAATAAATCGGTAAATCGGCGTTATAATCAACCAAATCTGTAACTGTTAATCAAATCCTGTTAATTATACTACCATTGTGATGTCGCCGTCCACCACATTAGCTTTAATTACCGAACCTTCAGGAGCATCGCCTTTTAAGATTAAGTCGGAAATAGGGTCTTCAACGAGGCGCTGAATAGCACGTTTTAACGGACGCGCACCGTACGCAAAGTCGGAACCTTCTTTAACCAAAACTTCAAGAGCTTCAGGAGATACTTCCAAAGTAAGGTTACGTTCAGCCAAACGTTTGGTTACATCTTTAAGCAAGATATTAACAATCTTACCTAAATCTTCACCGGTCAATGGATGGAATACAACCATTTCATCGATACGGTTCAAGAATTCAGGGCGGAAATGACGTTTAACGGCATCCAACGTGTTTTTCTTGGCTTCCGCAAAAGTACTTTCGGCGTTCTTCTTAGCATCGTCTTTATTCTTAGCAGCCAAGAAGCCCATAGCGGCACTGTCTTCTTTCAAGAAGTTGGAGCCTAAGTTACTTGTCATGATAATAACCGTATTACGGAAATCTACCGTACGACCTTGGTTATCAGTCAAACGACCGTCGTCTAATACCTGTAATAGAATGTTGAAGAAGTCCGGATGAGCTTTTTCAACTTCGTCAAACAAGATGACACTGTAAGGTTTACGACGTACAGCATCGGTTAACTGACCGCCTTCATCATAGCCCACATAGCCCGGAGGCGCCCCAACCAAACGAGATACGGTGTGTTTTTCCATGTATTCGGACATATCGAGACGAATCACGGCGTTTTCATCACCAAAGAGGTTGGCTGCTAAGGCACGAGCCAATTCCGTTTTGCCGACACCGGTTGGGCCTAAGAAGAGGAACGAACCAATAGGACGTTTTGGATCTTTAAGGCCCGCACGAGCACGACGTACGGCTTTAGAAACAGCTACCACAGCTTCATCCTGACCGACAACTCGTTCATGAAGTTCGTCTTCCAAACGAAGCAAACGCTGCGATTCTTCTTCCGCGATTTTCGCAACCGGTACACCACTCCATTGAGAAACAACTGCGGCGATGTCATCTTCGGTAACAACAAGTTTTTCCTCGTCTTCTTTGCTGCGAGCTTGCTGTTTAGCTTCGATTTCATCAACCAATTTTTTTTCTTCATCACGAAGTTTGGCTGCTTCTTCGTAGTTTTGTCCGGTTACGGCTGCTTCTTTTTCTTTACGAACATCGGCCAGACGAGTTTCCAAATCTTTCACATCAGGTGGTGCCGTAAATACTTTCATACGTACTTTAGAGGCAGCTTCATCCATTACGTCGATAGCTTTATCCGGTAAGAAACGGTCGGAAATGTAACGACTGGATAATTCAACGGCTGCTTTTAAAGCTTCATCGGTAATCTTAGCTTTGTGGAACGCTTCGTAGCGGTCACGCAAGCCTTTTAAGATTTCCAAGGCTTCTTCTTCACTAGGTTCCCCTACCAATACCGGTTGGAAACGACGTTCTAAAGCGGCATCTTTTTCAATGTGTTTCTTATATTCATCAAGCGTAGTCGCACCGATAACCTGGAATGTACCGCGGGCTAACGCAGGTTTTAAAATGTTGGCCGCATCCATGGCGCCTTCGGAGGCACCGGCACCGATTAATGTATGAAGTTCATCGATAAAAATAATCATGTCATCGTGTTTCTGTACTTCGTCGATAGCTTTTTTCAAGCGTTCTTCGAATTCACCACGATATTTAGCACCGGCCAGCATAGCTGTTAAGCTTAAAGAAATAATACGTTTATTGCGTAAAATTTCAGGCACATTCTGCGTTACAATACGCTGTGCCAAGCCTTCGGCGATTGCGGTTTTACCAACCCCAGGTTCACCGATAAGTACCGGATTATTCTTGGTACGACGGCTCAAAATCTGGATAACACGGTTAATTTCGTTATCACGACCGATAACCGGGTCAATCTTGCCTTGTTTTGCCAATTCGTTCAAATCGGTAGCAAAATCTTTCAAATCACCTAAGTTACTGTTGCCGTTGGCACCACCGGTACCATTGCCGGCACCGCCTTCAGCGCCGTTTTGTTCGGAGCCGTAAATACTGTTAATTGCTTTGACAACGTCGTTGGCGCGAATGCCCATACCGTAAAGAACACTCACGGCTACGCCGCCGCCATCTTGTAAAATACCGAGCAATAAGTGTTCGGCACCAACATAGTTATGCTGCATTTGGTTGGCAATTTCTACAGCCAACTGCAAAACACGTTTGGTACGCGGTGTAATGTACAATTCATTACCACGACTGTTGCCGCGACCTACCGCATCCAGTACGGCTTTTTCAGTAGCTTCATCTTCCAAACCCAAGGAATGGAGCGCTTTGGAAGCTACGCTGTCATCTTCTTCCAATAAGCCAAGGAGCAAGTGTTCTGTGCCCACATAGTCGTGGCCGAACTCCTTAGCTTTTTCCTGCGCAATGCCCAAAGCACGTTGCGCACCGTCGGTAAAACGTTCAAACATATAATCACCTCATATCTTAGCGGGCTAATCTGTCACGAACAACTTTGGCGCGATAACTGTCGCGTTCTTGAGCTGTCATCGATTCTTTCCCGGCATATTTACTTAAAAAGTTAGGTCTTGTCGTTACCACGAGTTCACTGAACACATCAGCGGAATGCTGTGGCAAGACGCCCATATCCATACCTAATTGAACATCACTTAAAAGGCCCAGCGCTTCTTCACCGGATAAACGCCGTGCGTACTGCAATGTACCGAACGCACGCCATACGCGGTCTTCAAACGCTTCAAAGTCGTTATTCTTAATAGCTTCTCTGGCCTTAACTTCTTCTTGAACTAATTTTTCAATAACTTTCTGAATTTGTGTAACTGTGTCTTCTTCACTGATCCCCATCGTTACTTGGTTGGAAATCTGATAAATATTACCTAAAGCTTGTGAACCTTCACCATAAAGGCCGCGAACCGAATAACCGAGCTGCGTAATATTGCGAACTAAACGGTTAATCCGTCCTGTCATGGCTAAGGCAGGCAAGTGTAACATGACAGAAGCGCGAAGCCCTGTGCCTACATTAGTCGGACAAGCGGTTAAATAGCCGTACCGTTCGCTGAAAGCATAGTCACATTTGCTTTCGATGGCATCATCGATAAGTAAGGCATGCTCCAATGCTTCTTTGAGCTTGAGGCCCGGTTCCATAGCCTGGATACGAATATGATCTTCTTCGTTGACCATGATGGCCACAGACGCGTCGTTGGCAACAATTAAGCTACGATACATTGCTTTTTGTCCCATTTGCGGACTCATCAAGTGCTTTTCAACGAGAATTTCACGTTCCGTATCTGATAATTTATCTAAACTAATATTGGAATAATCGCGACCATCGGCGGCTTTTAAAGTGCCCAGCACACCGCGCATCATGGTGTCGACTTTTTTCAGCGACTCTTCGTTATTCCGATTAGTAAATTGCAATCCTTTAAAGTTACGAGCCAAACGAATTCGGCTGGACAATACAATATGTGAATTTAACTGTCCCAAAGGATCACTGCTCTTCAGCCAACCGCTCAGCGGTTCATCCAAGATTTTATCTAACATAACTGTCCCTCCTATTTGTCGGTGTTACCCAAGGACTGTTCCAACGATTTAATTTCATCACGCAAGCGAACGGCTTCTTCGAACTGTTCGGCTTTAACGGCTTTATCAAGTTCCTGACGCAACCGTTTGATTTGATGTTTTGTTTTGAAAACCCCCGTACCGCGACTCGGTACACGACCTTCATAATTCAAAGAACCTTGTAAGCGTCTTACCAATGGTGCAATCTGTGCTTCAAAGGTTTCATAACAATGGTCGCAACCAAACTTACCGGTTTGATTAAATTCACTAAATGACATGCCGCATTGGCTGCAACGCGTTTCCTGGCGAGGATTCGATAAGCTGTCAGGATATAATGAATTGGTAAAGAAGTCATTCGTGAAGAAGTCATCGCCCCACAAGGACGGGCCGAAATTCATAAAGCCTTGGCCGCCGAAGTCTTCGCCCTGCTGTTTAGCACAGGTATTACATAAATGACGTTCACTTTTCTTACCGTTTACCACACGAGTCATATGCACCGTGGCTTCATTTTTTTTACAATTATCACATAACATAACGCATCATACCTCCTTCACCATGGAGACTACTTGTTCAAATAAGCGACGAACTTTTGCTTCACGCGTTTTGCGATCCGGTTCTTCCATCAAGATGGCGAACGCTTCATGTAAAAGGGCCGCCTCTCGCTTACGTAAGAACTTCTGCTGCATCAGTTCAAACAACGAATTATCTATCATACCCATGGTCAATGGTTTGTCAGTGGCTGTTTCTTCTTTATCTTCTTGTTTAGGCGCTTCCAAAAGTGCTTTCACCGGAATTCGGGTGATACTGATAAAACCGCCCAGACCACGTCTCGATTCAACGATGAATCCGCGGTCATTGGAAAAACGGGTGCTTAAAACATAACTGATTTGCGACGGCGCACAATTGAGCTCATCCGCTAATTCATTACGGCGTAACACAATACCGTCTTCTCTGTTTGCCTGCTCTTCCAATAATTTAGCTAAAATAAACTTTTCAATTCGATCCGCTAAAATTCCCATACATCATCTCTCCAAACTTTATATCTAGTAATACACTTTGCTTCATATAATACCTTCATTCTGTGTTATGATTCGGTCGCTCGGTTTAATGGATATTCGGTTCAACGGACTTTTTATTTTGTTCGTTTGTCTAACCTTTTAACCTTTTTACCTTTTGTTCTTTTGACCTTGTCTATATAATAGTTGACTTTTTGACTTTTGTCAAGCTAAAAAGTCAAAAAAATTTTAAAAATTTGACTTTTTATTCTATGCAGTATTTATAAGGCTTTTTAAGTCATCGAACTAAACCGTATTTTTACCTTTTAGCGCAAAATTATAAAAGTCAAATAAATCAGTTTATTAAAAAGACAAAAAAATCCGGGTACTAAATTATGTAAATATCCGGATACTAAAAAAGACGCTCAAAGAGCGTCTTTTTTAAAGCTTACTTAAGCTTGTGTAATTTTTTATCAGGGAAAAACTATTGATACTAAACTAAGTCAGATTGTTACCGCAATCTGCCCTTAATATCACTGACGGTTGCCCAAACGAGCGTCAACAAACAACTGGCTGGCACGGCTGTCACCGGCGAATTTGAATTCATCAACCAAATCGCGAGCGCTGGCTTCTTCTTCAACCTGTTCGTTAATGAACCAGTTCAAGAAGTTAACAGTTGCATAATCTTCTTCTTTAATAGCTAATGCATAGATTTCATTGATTTTACCGGTAATTACTTGTTCATGGTTGTAAACCATTTCAGCTACTTTCAATGGATCGCTAACTTCAACAGCCTGAGCTTTGATGTCGCCCAAAGTAGTTGTTTCGTTACGACTTTCTAAATAGTCAATAAATTTAAATGCATGATCCATTTCTTCTTGGTACTGCAAACGCAACCATGCGGAGAAACCTTTAAAACGAGCATCGGCCATTGACAAGGACAATGCTAAATATAAGTATGCGGAATTAAATTCAAAAATTACTTGTTCGTTTAATGCTTTTGCGATTTTTTTGTTCATGGTAAACTCACCTGAAGCCTTTCTTCTCTTAATTAATGTTAATCCTGTTACACCATGTAAAACTACACGCTATAACGTAGCTGTGATTCATATCACAAGCTTGATTAGTTCTTTATAAGTATTTATTATCGCTTACGACTTCATTATAGCACATCGATAATCATAAATCTAGCAATAATTTTTATTTATCAAATCCGTGACATATATTTTACGTTAGCCCTAAATTCTTAAACTCTTACTACCGTGTGCTCAATTACGGGCTTCCTTATCTGGCGCCCTGCCCCTATTCGCAACGCACATCCAAAATAGAGTGCAGCAACTGCTTAGCATAAGTACTTTTCACCTCACTGAGTTGCTGTACCGGCACAATCTCTGCCACCCGTCCCTTATAAAGAAAAAGTACTTTATCACATATGTATGTAACCGACGGTAAATCATGAGTGATAAAAATATAAGTAAAATTATGACTGGCTTTTAGTTCAATCAATAAATCCATAATCTGAACCTGCGTATGGGCATCCAGCGAACTGATAGCTTCATCAAACAAAATAATTTGCGGTCTAACGGCTACGGCACGTGCAATACATACCCGCTGCAACTGACCGCCCGACAATTGATGCGGATACCGGTCGATACATTCGGCCGGCACGCCCACGCACGCCAACAATTCTTTAATTTCCTTTTCAAAATCAAGGGTTTGCTTAAGGCGACGCTGTAAAACAACCAAAGACTCTTTAATTATTTCACGAACGGTGAAACGACTGTTCACCGATGTCGTATAATCCTGAAAAGCTACAGCTGAGTACCCCGGCCAAATCGGCTCTTTGCCATACAGTTTGGTACCGCCTAAATAAACGGACCCTTTATAAGGCGGTAATAGTCCACAAATAGCTTTACCTAAAGTGCTTTTACCGCTGCCCGATTCGCCTAAGATTCCCAAACACTCGCCACCGGTTACCGAAAAGGTTATATTCTCTAATACATTATGATACTCTTTTTTAAAAATCTTCGTACTGTGAGGCTTAGGAAAACGAATCGCCAAATCCTGTACGGCTACAATTGGTGTTACTTCATCCGTTGTCATCGTACCGTCCCTCCCTCATAAAGCATCTTTTTATACCTATTGGCTACCGCCATTTTTTGATGTATTAACATGCGCGTATACGCATCTTTAGGATCCGTCATGATAGCTTTACAACATCCATAATCAACCGCTTTGCCTTGATTTAACACCATAATTTCATCCGCCAAATGTGAAATGACACTAATATCATGTGTAATAAATATCATGGCCGTTTTGTGCGATTCCTTTATTTTTATAAATTCCTTAACAATTTCATATTGCGTAATACTGTCTATCGCCGTAGTCGGCTCATCACAGATCAAAATATCCGGTTTCATGGCCATGGCCAAGCCGATCATGATTCGCTGCAACATGCCGCCACTTAGCTGATGAGGGAATTTATTCAGAGTTGCCTCCGATTCGCGAATATGCATGCTATTTAATATTTCCAGTGCTTTTGTCCGCCATTCCTGACGGGGGAACAAATTGTGTGCTTCGAACGTTTCATACATCTGATTATCAATTTTATATAAAGGATCAAAGCACGTCATCGGGTTTTGCATAATCATGCCGATTCGCAAGCCCCTTAATTTACGCAACTCCACCATGGAAAGGGACAATAAATCCGTATCTTCGTATCCTATTCGACCGGTCACGGTAAACTCAGGCCCCAAAATACCCAAAATCGCCTTTGCAGTCATACTTTTGCCGCTACCGGACTCACCCAAAATGCCCAAACAACCCCCTTTTCGTAAGGAAAACGAGATATCGTTTAGAATTTGCTTTTTAACACCTTTATTAACATGAGTCACTGACAGGTTAGCTACCGTCAAAATCGGTTCACTTAAGCCTGCTTTTTTCGATTCCCCCATCAGTTCACCTCCTTCGGATCCAGTGCATCTCGGATTGCATCGCCCAATAAATTAAAAGCTGATACCAATACTACGATGGCTACGCCGGGTACCAACATCTGAATAGGGTTTACAGTCAATACATTTTTAGCTTCATTCAACATAGCCCCCCATTCAGGCAACGGCGCCTGAATCCCCAATCCAAGGAATGAAAGGGTGGAGATATTAATAATTGTCCAACCTACATCAAGGCTGGCCAATACGGCCATTTCCGAACTGATGCTGGGTAGTAAATGACGTATCATAATAAAGCGTTCACCACTGCCGATACAACGGGAATACAAAATAAAATTTCTATCCCGATATTTCATTACATTGGTACGAATCATACGCGCATACCAAGCCCATTTAATCAATACATTGGCAATAATAATATTTTGTACATCCACCCCAAGTAAAGCAATTACCGCAAAAATCATAATTTGACTGGGAAAAGAAAGCATCATATCAACGACACGCATAATAATTTCATCGATAATGCCGCGAAAATAACCGGACAAAATCCCCATAACGGCCCCCAAGCTAATCGTGGCTAACATGGTAAGAAGCGATAAAAATAAAGTCGGTCGAATGCCGTAAATCAGTCGCGAAAAAATATCCCGACCCAAATGATCCGTCCCCAACCAATGCTGGGCACTGTATGGCGCAAATTTCATTAAAATATTGCTTTCATAAGGGTCATACGGTGTAATCCAAGGTGCAAAAATACCAAGTAAAGCAATCACACCTATAAAAGAGCTGAGCCCCACAACCATATTATTTTTTAACAATAAACGTATCATTGCGCACGCTCCTCTCTGAGCCGAGGATCTACAATATACTGAATAATATCAAACAATAAATTAAACACCACAAATAAAAAGCCTATAAAGAGCACATAGGTCTGAATAATCGGGTAATCACGATTAAATATGGAACTGATACAAAGCTGTCCCAAACCGGGCCAAGCAAATACATTTTCTACAACAATCGTGCCGGCAATCAATTGAGGAATACTCATGCCGATAGCGATAATACAGGTATGAAGCGAGTTTTTTAAAATATGTTTTGTTAAAATAGTCCGCTGACGTATGCCTCGCACCGTAGCATACGTTACATAATCTTCCTTCATATTTTCCAACATATTATTGCGAATCAGGCGAATATAAGTAGAAATATAGGTTAACGACACTGTAAAGGCCGGTAAAATTAAATGCTGCCATGACTCACTGCCGCTGGTAGGCAGCAAATCCAATTTTATACTGACTACCCAAATAAGTAACAACCCAATCCAGTAGGCAGGCATAGAGGTAGTTATAAAAACAAGGCCTCGCATAATCTTATCAAACCAACCGCCTTTATACACGGCGCAACAAAAACCGATAGGTAAGCTCAACCCCACAACAAACAACAATGATGTAAGTGCCAATACCAGCGTAGCCGGTAAGCACCGTTGAAATTCCCCCAATACCGTACGAGCCGGATTAATATAACTTACGCCGAAGTCCAACTGTAAACATGCTATAAGCCAATTAAAATAGCGTACTAAATAGGGTTGATCCAAGCCCAGTTCAGCCCTTACTTGAGCAATCGCTTCCGGTGTTACTACCGGAGTCTGCCGAATACGTAAGGCCACTTCAGCCGGATCTGAAGGAATCAAATTAATAAACACGAAACACGCAAATGAAATGGCCAACATCAACGGAATAGCCGTCAATGTACGCTTTATGATATATGCCTGCATGGCGTCGCCTCCCAAAACCATTTGAGGCTATTGTAGTCACATCTACAATAGCCTCAATAACTACATGCTAGTTATAGTTCTTACTAATTAACCATTAGTATTTTAATCATCAAACAGCCTTAATTTCTAATACTCAAATATTTATTTTAAAGTTAAATCTTTGAACGGAACTTCATACAAGGTAGGCATAAAGTGTAAACCTTCGACACGATTATTATAGATAGCCTTATTGTTTTCATAGGTTAATGGAATGTATACGGCATCTTCATGTAAACGGGTCAAAACGAATTTATAAAGCGCCTGACGGTCCGTTTCATTCGTAGACGTCAAAATATTCGTAATCGCTTCATCAATTTCCGCCTTATCAGCTAAGCCCTGCTGAGCCGCATAGTCACCGTATACAGGTTTTCGCATGCCTGATAAAGAAGACTGCGGATCATACGGCAACCCCCACGAAATATTAAATACCATGTCAAAATTACCGGATTTCATATTATCACGATAAGATTGTTCCTCTTCACCTTTAATATGTAAGACAATGCCGATTTTTTTATATTCAGCTTGTAAAAACTCAGCGATGGCCTTTTCGGTTACACTGTCACTGTTATATAACAAATTCAGCTCCAACGGCTGTCCGTCTTTTGTCAAAATACCGTCGGCGCCCAATACGTAACCGGCACTGCTCAACATCGACTTAGCGGTATCCGTATTATATTCATACGGCTTCAAGCCTACATCAGCGTAAGGAACAGTCGTTGCATACAAAGTATCAGCCGGCTTTTCAATGCCATAGAAAATACCTTCAGAGATAGCCTTTTTATTAGTGGCATGCTGTAAGGCCTGTCGCACCAATATATCGCTTAAATGAGTTTTAGTCGTATTCAATACAATCTCACGTGTTGACATAGGATCAGATAACGCCACACTAAATCCTTTTTGATCTTTAAACTTACGAATGGCATCGGCATCTACCATATTTTTGCCAAAAATTAAATCCACTTCCCCTTTTTCCAAGGCTAAAATACGCGTCTGATTATCAGGAATAACCTTTACTAAAATCTCTTTAATTTTAGGTTTCTCGCCCCAATACAAATCATTAACTTCAAAAATTGCATACTTATCGGTTACAACTTCCTTCAATTTATAAGGACCGCTGCCGATATAGGCTTGTACACCATCCTTAGTGCTACCGTCCTTCATAGCTTTCGGCGAAATCATGGCAAACGGTCTGGTTACGCCTAACTCCGTCAACAACGGATAATACGGCTTAGATAAGTGAATGACAAAGGTTAACGGATCCGTCACTTCATAGGACTCAATAAGACTCATCGACTCCAACCAAGTGTGTCGAGATTTATTCTCAAATATTGCATCAAAGTTAGCTTTAATTGCATTGGCATCCAATACTTCACCGTCACTGAATTTAACATTTGGACGAATCTTAAAGGTATAAGTTTTACCATCTTCACTAATCGTCCAGCTTTCTGCTAAAGCCGGCCCATAGCCTTTGTCGGTAATCTCTACCAAGGTGTCATATAACATTTCCTGGGCGTACATTTCACCGGCATATAAATGTGGATTTAAATCACGTACATCACGGAAATTAACAAATGTAAGGCGCTCCTTGGAGGCATTTGAATCAGCCTGGTTGCCCGTTGTTCCTGCACAACCTAATATACCGAATATCCCCACTGTCAAAAGCGCTGCACAGGCAAGACGTTTTAATCTCATAATATAACTCCTTATTCCCTCATAAATAATACCAATAACCAATACAACTTAACATGATAATAAGTTAATTGAGATTTGTTGTCAACAACGCGTTTGCAAAACATGTCCTATTTATACATAATTTATTTTTAATTTTAAATTATTCGATATTATTTACGCTATAACGCGCATAATTCCTATTTTATTCATGTGCTTTATTAAAACATACACGGAATCTATATGAGATTTACTTTCAATATTTTATGTTCTTTGTAAAAAGACAAAAATATCCCGAATTGATAATAAAAAAAGGAAGCCAACTCTTCGGCTTCCTCATCAAAATTAATAATAAATATTTTTATATTATATGATTAATCTTAACCTCAAACAAGAAATTCGCTTATTAACCTGTAATTGTAATAAAACTATACTTATTATCAAATTATTGATTGCAATATACGCTTAGTGAGCTCCCTTCATATTTAATAATATAACGCCCACTACAATGAGTCCGATGCCAACCACTGCCATCGTTGATAGCTCTTCTTTCTAAATATAAACACCGATTACCGCCGTTAACGACGTGCCAATCCCCGACCAGATGGCATAGGCAATACTGAGCGGAATTACATTTAATGCCTTAGACAATGAATAAAACGCCGAACTCATACCGATAACAAACACAACAGATGGCACTAATTTAGTAAACCCCATGGACAACTTCAACATGGATGTGGAAATAATCTCCAATACGATAGCAGTACCTAAAAATATATAGCCAATCATTTCTTTACCTCCGTTACGCCTTCTTCAAAGGCATTTGTAAATAACTCCATACTTTGTAACATAATAGCCATTCGCTCCTGCCCTATTTTTTGTAAGGCATAAGACTCAACGGCGTGTAACTTTTTAACCATGGGCTCAAAGTATTCCTTTCCCTTAGCGGTCAGCGTCATATACTTCTCTCGACTATCATCCGCTCCTATCGAATACGCGATCAACCCGTCTTGCTCGAAATTTTTACAAATAGTGGATACCGTTTGCTTCGGCAACCCCCATTCCAAACTAATCTTGCGCTGCGTGGCCTGTTCATTTTCAAAAATCGTCATAATGACCGCCAACTTATTGTAGCTAATACCTTCTTTCTTCGCCCAACGGGTATATAGTTCTACAATTTGACCGAAAAAGCGACTTAGTGCTGTCATTTGTTCTCTGTGTAATATATCCAATTTAGTTCCTCCTTACACTTATGATTTACTATATATGCTTGCTGTTTATATTCTTTATACGCAAAAAGTCCTAATTCGTACTTTTTACATTTTGTATTATAGTACGAATTAGGACTTTTGTAAAGGTCTGAATTAGGACTTTTTTATTTTTTGAAATTTAACTGATTTTATACTAACTAAAGTTCCAAAGTACGCAAAAAACAAAGCTTCAAATTACATTAAGAACTTAAGCCCCTATTTAACAGCAATCTGGCAGCTGCGCATAGTTTCCAGCGCCGCATCATGTTTAGCAGGCGTTACCCCGGCACAGCAATCAGCCCATACCGTAATTGGTACATTCGGCAAGAAAGCTTTCAACAAAATGGCATTGGATACAACGCAAATATCCGTACAAAGGCCTACGAGTTCAATAGAGTCGATTGGTTCTTCCTCATTTAAATACTGTAAATCTTCCGCCAATTCAACGGAGCCGAACTGATTTTTGCAATACACTTTTTCCGGATCCACCGGAGCAGCGTTTATAACTTCCGGTGCCAATTGCCACCCTTCCGTGCCTTCCTGGCAATGCAATACCGGTAAGTTCTGGCCTTCCTGTTCATTCAAATACGCCTCATCGTGCGTATCCATAGTGTAGAAAACATCGCCATCAAACTCAGTAATTTTAGCTGCCACTTTAGGTACGATTGCTTGCGCTTCAGCCGTCCCCAACGAACCGGTAATAAAATCATTCTGCATATCCACAACGATTAAAATATTCTTTCCCATGATAATCCTCTCCTCGCTTGACTCAACTACTAATAAATTATCACGTCATTGTGACTCTATTATCAATCTATACTTCAATTCTATTTTAACAAAATTTACTGTAAAAAGGGACTGACAAATCATTATATTTCAAAATCCTGTTTGTATTATAAAATCGACCCTTTTAATATGCCTTAAAATCATTTATATATAGTTTTTCAAATCCACTATTAATAAATAGTATTATCTTCTCTTATCAATTTTCGATATACTAAAGATGAACATGCTATGAATCTATATGAGGAAATTAAGGCATGCAATGGAGTGTTATGTTATTAAGGAGAGTGAAGTTATGAAAAAGCTGTTTCGTGTATTAGCGGTATTATTAATTCCTTTCTTTTTTGCCACCACGTATAGCTCGGTGGATGCCAGTTGGCTCAGTAAAACCCTTGAGCGTTTAGACCGTTCCTTAGGCTCGTCATCCAGCACTACAACCAGTTCCTCTGATGGAACGATGCGTGTTTCTCAAAAAGGTGAGCGATGGATTGAAGTATCATCCAATAAGTATTTTAAAACTTTTGTAGATAGACGCAGCCTTGAAGCTGAAGGGGAAGCACAAAATCGTCGTGTACAAGCACATCTTA
>NZ_SVCB01000136.1 GCF_015058545.1 Veillonella sp. | reverse complement strand
GACGGATATTGCCATCGGTGTGATTCTCGTAGGCTGCTGCCCCGGCGGAACGGCCAGCAATGTGATTACCTACATTGCCAAAGGTGATGTGGCCCTATCCGTGGGTATGACCATTGCGTCAACCTTGTTGGCACCGCTATTGACGCCGTTTTTGATCTATTCATTGGGCGGTACCTGGGTGGAAGTATCCTTCCTCGCCATGGTTATGTCCGTAGTTAAAGTGGTGTTGATTCCGGTGTTGGTGGGGATTGCCATCCATCATTTCTTTGGCAAACAATTGGAAGCCTTGTTAGCTACGATGCCGTTGGTGTCATCCATCGCCATCGTTATGATTATTGCCGGGATTATTTCGGTGAATGTAACGAAGATTTTTACGGCCGGCCTCGTTGTATTGGCGGTTGTGATTTTGCATAATCTTATCGGCATGTGTCTTGGGCTTACGGCGGCCAAAGTGTTGCGTGTTTCCTATCCTAAGGAAACGGCCATTACTATTGAAGTGGGCATGCAAAACAGTGGCCTCGCCGTGTCGCTCGCCACGCTTCACTTTGCCATGAATCCGCTGGCTACTTTGCCGGGCGCCATCTTCAGTGTATGGCATAATATTTCGGGGGCTATTTTTGCCTCCATTCGTCAAAAACACGACGGCACGGAGACTTTGGTAGGCTCTAATGTGGTAAAAAGTGCCGAGTAAGCTAAGTTGTAAAGGAGTAGCGTATGGATGAGCAAGCTTGGGAGCAGTTGCTTAATATTAAAACAGCCGGTCGTGATGACAGTCAGTTTGACGGCGAGCATCATCCGTACGAGCCCACTCCCTATGCGGTGCTGGAGCGTTTAATCAGTACGGGTTATATCGGTAAGCGCAGTACGCTTATCGACTATGGCAGCGGTAAAGGGCGGGTCAGTCTGTTTCTGGCTCATGAAACTCGTTGCCGTTGCATCGGCGTGGAATTTGACGAGCGTTTATGGGAACGGTCGTTGGCTAATCAAAAGACGGCTGTGGCCGGTAAGCGTGTGGAGTTTATTCACGGTGATGCGGTAGCGTTCAAAGTGCCGAAGGAAGTGGATTGCTGCTTTTTATTCAATCCCTTTGCGCTACATACCTTGAAACGGGTATTGGCGAATATATTCGATTCCGTTTATCAAGAACCGCGGCGTTTGCGATTCTTTTTCTACTATCCGTATGAAGAAACGGAAGCGTTTTTACTCAACCATGTGAATCTTACCGTAGAGGACGTTATAGACTGTCGTGATTTATTTGACGGTACGGATAGGCGTGAAAAAATCCTCGTACTTACTGTCGATGAAAAAATTTTTGGATAAAACATATGACCTAAAGCCGTTTTATAAGGGTTTTAGGTCTTTTTATTATGATTGATTATGTATAAAATTAATAAAGTTTTCTATACATTAAAGTCATAGGGAAGTAAAACAACTGATTCCTACTGAAAAAATCGGGATGTTTATTAGACGATTTTTTGACATTTGAATACTTAAATGTAATATTAGAATTGCATTATTCGTAAATGATAATTGACACCCCTCTGTGAGGCGTTATAATAAGGGCGTAGAATTTTCTACTAGGGAAACAACATTGTTTGTGGCGGACGTATTACCTGTTAGCTCTTATTATTTATGAATGCGAGCCATCACCTTCAATGCTGTTAAACATTGGAGGTGTTTTTTATGGAAATGAATGGGTTGTACATTGTAATCGCCTCGGCGTGTATCCTCATTTTAGCTTACCGCTATTATGGGGCCTTCTTAGCCGCCAAGGTACTCGTGTTGGACCAGTTCCGTCCGACACCGGCCGTAGTTCATAACGACGGCCATGACTATGTACCTACGAATAAGTGGGTAACATTCGGTCACCATTTTGCAGCGATTGCCGGTGCAGGTCCTTTGGTAGGTCCTGTTATTGCTGCTCAATTTGGTTATTTACCGGGTTTATTATGGATCTTGATCGGTTCGGTTGTAGCCGGGGCCGTTCACGACATGGTAATTTTGTTTGCGTCGGTTCGTTATGACGGCAAATCCATTGCCGATATTGCTAAGGAAGAAATTTCCAATTTGGCTAGTATCGGCGCCATGCTCGCTACCTTGTTCCTTTTGATTATCACTTTGGCCGGTATGGCCGTAGTAGTAGCCAATGCGCTTCATAACTCCGCATGGGGCTTCTTCTCCGTCAGCATGACGATTCCAATCGCTATTTTCGTAGGTATTTATTTACGCTGGCTTCGCCCCGGCAAAATTCAGGAAGCAACGGTTATCGGTGTAGTACTTATCTTTGCCGCTATTATTTACGGTCCTCAAGTAGCCGCTTCTTCCTATGCAAGCTGGTTCCTTTACGACTTACAGACCATCGAAATCATGTTGGCTGTATACGGTTTCTTCGCAGCGGCCTTACCTGTATGGTTGTTGCTCGCACCACGTGATTATCTATCCACGTACTTAAAAATCGGTACCATCGGTGCTTTGGCATTAGGGATTATCATCGTTATGCCAATAATCCAAATGCCGGCCGTTACCCAGTACATTTACGGCGGCGGTCCTGTCCTTAAAGGTTCCGTATTCCCATTCATTTTCATTACCATCGCCTGTGGTGCCTTGTCCGGTTTCCATACTGTAATTGCTACCGGTACAACACCTAAGATGATTACCAATGAAAAAGAAATCTTACCTATCGGTTATGGCGCTATGCTTACGGAAGCATTCATTGCCATGATGGCTTTGATTGCCGCTACCGCTTTACATCCTGATGACTATTTTGCCATTAACTCCACTACTGAATCCTTCAAAGCTTTGGGGCTTCAGGTTCACGAATTACCGGCTTTATCCCAGATGGTCGGCGAAGATTTAATGCATCGTCCGGGCGGCGCCGTTTCCTTGGCTGTCGGCATGGCGCATATCTTCTCGCGCTTGCCTAACATGGCTCATCTCATGGGCTACTGGTACCATTTCTGCATCATGTTCGAAGCTTTGTTTATTATGACTTTGATCGATGCCGGTACTCGTGTAGGTCGTTATTTATTGCAAGAACTATTAGGCCGTTTTTATAAACCACTTGAAAACGTTAACTGGGCACCGGGCGTATATGGCTGTGCTGCCTTGATTTGTATCATGTGGGGTTACCTCGTATTGCAAGGTAACATCGGTATCATCTGGCCATTATTCGGTGTATCCAACCAGTTGCTCGGCACCATGACTTTGGCCGTAGGTACAACCGTTATTATGCGTCTCGGCCACAAACGTTACGCTTGGGTAACCGGCGTGCCATGTTTCTTCATGGCCATCATTGCCATTGCTGCCGATTATGAAAACGTATTCTACAGTTACATTCCGGCCGGCAAATGGACCTTGGTTGCTTTCAGTGTAGTCATGTTCCTCATGATTGTTATCGTATTGGTAGAAGCTGTTCGCAGCTGGATTCGTTTGGCTAAAATTCCGCAAAACTATAAGACCCAAGCTGAGGTAGAAGCAGAAAGTCTTAAAAAATACGGTGCCGTAAAGGTAGAAGTTAAATAAGACTCTTAAAACTAAGATAGAAAAAGCTTTAGCCGAGTTCATGTAAATCGGTGTAGGCAAAGCTTGGTTTGAATGACATTTATATAAATAACCGCTCTGATTCATTACGAATTCGGGGCGGTTATTTGTATATGCATAAGAATATAGGGATATGCGGGGAAATATAGTAAAAATTTTGTCAATTAGGGGGCAAGATATACCCATATATTGAAGTTCTAGCCGTTTTGTGCTAGAGTAAGCATATGAATGATATTCTATAGTAATAGGAGATTGCAAATCATGAGTGCACAACCAATGACAGTTTCGTACAACTATCGCGAGCAGCTCTGTATTGACTCGGCTCCGGGCCCCGGCGCCATTGTCATATTCGGTGCTTCCGGTGACTTGACTAAACGAAAATTGTTACCAGCTATATATGCTTTGTTTGAGCGTAAATTATTGCCTGAGAAATTCGCCGTAATCGGCGTAGCTCGTACTGAAATGAGCAATGAAGCTTTTCAGGAAGAGGTACGTGAGGCCATGGCAGCCAACGGTGATACCGTAACGGATGATTTCTTGGCACGATTTTCCTATGTGGCCGGCCAGTATACGGAAGCGGCTACCTTTGAACAGCTTGAAACAGAGCTTAAACGGGTCAGCGAAGAACATGGCACGGAAGGTAATGCCTTATTCTATCTCGCTATGCCGCCGACTATGTTCGAACCGATTGTAAAAGGTTTGGCGGAGCAGGGCCTACTCGACGAAGAGGAAGCGTGGTCCCGTGTTATTATTGAAAAACCGTTCGGTCATGATTTGGAAAGTGCCGTAGCGCTTGATAAATCCTTGAAACGTTATATTAAGGAATCGCAGACCTATCGTATCGACCATTATTTGGGTAAAGAAACGGTGCAGAATATTTTGATGCTCCGTTTTGCTAATGCGATTTTTGAACCGCTTTGGAACCACACTTATATTGAAAAAGTGGAAATTACGGTAGCAGAAGAACTAGGCGTTGAAAAACGGGCCGGCTATTATGATAAAGCCGGTGCTTTGCGCGACATGTTCCAGAACCACATGGTGCAGATGCTTTCACTCATCGCCATGGAACCGCCGGCTATTTTTGAAGCTGATGCGTATCGCGATGAAATCGCCAAATTGATTTCGTCCATTCGTCCGCTCGAAGGGCAGGACCTCGGCAAAATATCTGTGCGCGGCCAATATGTGGAAGCCGTTGATTCGGAACGCCCGGCCGTAGGCTATCGCAAGGAAGAAGGAGTTGCCCCGAATTCTCAGACGGAAACGTATGTGGCGTTAAAACTCTTCATCGATAACTGGCGTTGGCGCGGCGTGCCGTTCTACATGCGCACGGGCAAACGTTTACCGAAAAAATCCAGTGAAATCGCCATTACCTTTAGACCGATTCCACACTCGATTTTTAAACCGATTCGTCCGAAAGATTTTAACCAGAACGTCTTGTTGTTGCGTATGCAGCCTCATGAAGGGATGGGCTTATCGTTGGAAGTTAAATCACCGGGCTCCAAGCTTTGTGTGAATACCTTGGAGATGGATTTCTCCTACAGTGATTTTATGCAAGGGGAAGATATTCCGGATGCCTACGAACGCTTAATTTTGGATGCCCTTTTAGGGGACCAAACCTTGTTTGTGCGCAATGATACGGTAGAGGCATCTTGGCGATTATTTATGCCGTTATTGCGTGCTTGGGAAGCTGATTTGGACAATGTGCCACTTTGCTTCTATCCGGCTTATAGTGAAGGACCAAAAGAAACTAATGAGATTTTAGAAGGAGGCTCCTTACAATGGCGCAAGATTTAATTCGAGCTTTTGAGACCGCTCAAGAAGTAGCAGAAGCGGTTGCTAAGGATTTTATTGCCTTTACGGATACTTGTATTGCCGAGTCCGGAAGTGCTGTAGTAGCTATTTCCGGCGGTACCACGCCGAATACTTTATTTGAGCTTTTAAATACCGATGCATATCGTACGCAATTGGATTGGGAAAATATATTTTTCCTCTGGGTGGATGAACGCTTTGTGCCGCAGACCGATCCGGATAACAATTTCTATCGTGCCAAAGAACGTCTTTTTGCATCTATTGGCGGCAGCAGTCATTTCTATCCGGTACCGACAAACAGCGGTACCGTCGAAGAAGCAGCCGATGCGTATGAAAAAGAAGTGGCTACGGTGCTCAGTGCTTGTGAAAAAGATGGCGTAGATCTTGCGTTGTTAGGCCTCGGTGATGACGGTCATACGGCGTCCTTATTTGCTCGTTCTGAAGCTCTTAACGAGAAAAAACGTAATGTAATTCCCGTAACGGACGGCAAAGTATGGAATCGCGTGAGCATGTCGTTTCCGTTTTTGGCTAAGGCGCGGAATGTATGGTTTACCGTTGTAGGTGAATCTAAAGCAGCCGCTCTCGGCCGGGTACTTCGTCAGCGGAAGGAATATATGGACGAATCGTGGGAAGAACGTATCGGCCATGTGCTTCCGGGTGCTGTTCTCTCACAAGATACAGTGACATGGTATGTAGACAAAGCCGCTAAAAACTAATATTTAAATTGACAAATCGTTATGACATTTTCTATAGCGTTTTAGTGGGGTTTCGTGTTACACTGTAATTAGAAATGATAGTTATTGTAGCTAAACGAGGTGAAAATTATGTTTAATTTCGGAACACAGGAACTGATTTTAGTGCTTGTCATTGCGCTCGTTGTGTTCGGACCGGGAAAGCTACCGGAAGTAGGCAAAGCCATTGGTAAAGGAATCAATGAGTTTAAAGACGCTGTAAGCTCTGATAAGAAAAAAGAAGAAAAAGTATCTGATGTGGCTAAAGTGGAAACAATTGACGTGGAAGCGGGCGCCGTTAATGATAAAAAACATAAAGAAATAAAATAAATTGATAATTAAGGCCTCCCTATGCCGTCAGGCCAGGGGAGGCCTTTGCGACTAAATCGTTAATAGTTTAGTGCGGTTTGCACAGCAGACCGGAAGAAGAATGGAGGAATTCATTATGTGTAAAGATTGTGGTTGCGGCAGTACAGGACATGCTCATCAGCAGGTATTCAATGTACCGGGTATGATGTGCAGCAATTGTGAAAATACAGTAAAAACAGCTGTGCTTGGTTTACCTGGCGTTATGGCAGCTGATGTGGATTTGAAATCCAAAGATGTAACTATTTCCTATGACAGCAGCAAAGTTAATGCTGATGCCATTAAAGAAGCCATTGATGCAACGGGCTTTGAAGTAGCTTCCGTATCCGAAGCTACTCATGCTCATGAAAAGGGCGGCCTCATGGGCACATTGAAACGTATGTTTAAGTAAAATAGCGATGCGTCCGTTGCGGTAGTAACGGGCGTTTTTTGCGTTAAACGTATTGGCAGGCCTTAATGTTGAGGAGTTAATTATGATTAAAAAGTTTAATACAGAAACCTTTAATTGGGAGGGCGTAGATACTTTAGTCTATAAACAGGACGGCAGTCCCTTCAAAGATGTAACACGGCAGGTACTCTTTGACGGCGCCTTTGACATTCCCTGCCAATTCCGTTATTTTGAAGTGAAACCGGGTGGTTATTCGACCTTGGAACATCATGAGCATACACATATGGTTATGATTTTCAGAGGCCATGGGCAATGTTTGCTGGGTGAAAATGTGGTGGATGTAAAAGTGGGAGATTTTATTGAAATCCCGAGTCATACAATTCATCAATTTCGTGCCAATAAGGGCGATTATGTAGGCTTTTTGTGTCTTGTTAATATAAACCGTGATAAGGTGAAAATTCCAAGCGAAGAAGAAATTGAAGCCTTAAAAGCAAATCCAACGGTTAAAGAATTTTTAGAAAGTTGTTAAAAGGTATAAGCTATGTTATAATTAACTGTTATTTATATAGATTGATACTTTTGACTATATCAGTAGTTAATATTTTTTATAGCGAAACAGGAGGCATACATACATGATTCGCGAAGATATTCGTAATGTCGCAATTATTGCGCACGTTGACCATGGTAAAACAACCTTGGTGGACGCCCTTTTAAAACAAAGCCATATTTTTAGAGAGAATGAAAAAGTGGCAGAGCGTGTTATGGACTCTAACGATCTTGAAAGAGAACGTGGTATTACCATTTTGTCTAAAAATACGGCTGTCATGCATAACGGCGTAAAAATCAACATCGTTGACACCCCGGGCCATGCTGACTTCGGCGGCGAAGT
>NZ_SVCB01000012.1 GCF_015058545.1 Veillonella sp. | reverse complement strand
TCGCCCCACACCTGCGGACTGGCCGGCGGCAAATCGGCATACCAGTCATAGAAACTGAGGCAAGCACCGCCCATGAGGTTCATGAAACGGGCACCGGCGGCATAACTTAGCATGGACATGGCCGGAATCGGCGAAAAGCCGAAGTTACGATCCGGACCGTAGGTCTGCACCGTGTAAAGCATGGAAGCGGCCGCAATTTCAGACGCTTCATCCCAGGTAGAACGGACAAAACCACCCATACCGCGGGCGGACTTATAGCGTTTAGTTTTCTCAGGATCCGTCACGATAGATTTCCACGCTTCTAACGCATTCGGATGGTCTTTTTTGGCTTCGCGCCACATATCCGCCAATTCACCGCGAACGTACGGATATTTCACACGCAACGGGCTGTACATATACCAAGAGAACGAAGCACCACGCGGGCAGCCACGCGGTTCGAAGTCCGGCATATCGGGACTGGTTTCAGGATAATCATGATTCTGATTCTCCCACGTCACGATACCGTTTTTGACAAAAACATTCCAACTGCAGGAACCGGTGCAGTTTACGCCATGCGTGGAGCGCACCACTTTGTCATACGACCAACGGTTACGATACATGGATTCCCAGTCGCGGCCGCCTTGATACTCCGCTTGATGACCTGATTCACTTTTATTTTTAGGTATTAGATAGGAAAATTTTTTAAAAAACGTATTCATGCGTTGTCCCTCCTTGTTACCTTCAGAATACCAAAGGAACGTTTTTGGTTGTGTGATTTATATCACATATATCGATAAAATTAATCCAAAGGGACATTTAGTTAAAGAATATATCAAAGTTTTTGAATCTTAATTGCACTCTTACCACCATTACTTTCATCCCTACAACGCAAAAAGAGCGCCGAATACAATCGTCGCTCTTCTAAGTTAGTATTTAATTTTACTTCATGGCATAAAACCTAAAGCTATCATCGCTTAAAACCTAAAGCGGTAAACCAACCCCTATAATATTATGTCAGTGAATCGGTCGGCGTATTATGTCAGCGAATCGGCCGGAGCCAAAATTTTAAAGTGATTTTTTTCAAATTCGATTAAACCGTCATCCTGCATACGCGATAACTCCCTGGTCAACGCACTGCGGTCCACACAGAGATACTCGCTGAGCGCTACACGACCTAGAGGCACATCAAATTCCATGCTGCCCCAAACCTTGGCCATATAGGAAAAATAAGCCATCAGCTTATCGCGTAAGTTACGCTTAGACACGATTTCCAGCTTTTGCAAGATTCGCACATTCTTATCGGCCACAAGAGTCATAATATTCTGTACCAATTGACGATACGCCCCCAAATCATTGGCGGACAATGACAATAATTTATCGAACGGAATGTAGAGGGCCGTCACGTCGGAGGCGGCATAAAAATTAACCAGCGAGACCTGGTTTGAACTGCACGCAAAGGATTCACCGAATAAATCGCCACGATTCATAAACACCAAAATCGACCGATTACCCCAAATATCTTCACTCATCATGTGAACCGTGCCTTTCAGAATCACGCTCACACAAGGCACCTCTTCATCGGCCAGCGTAATATAACCGCCTTTTTTAATTTTCTTCGTAAAAGCACCCACTGTTTGCAAAAGCGTTTTGAAATCCGATTCATCAATATCGCGAAACGCGCGTAAGTCTTTTACCATATCAAACGTATACTTCATACGTAGCACCTCAGTTATAATCTATCGTAAAACGCCCTTTCCCTAAAGCATTATCTATTCTATTATAGCATACTATATATTTAAATTTATATATTTAGTGCCACATATAGACTTAAATTCAAGTATTCTACAAATTGCACAATTTTTCATCTTGAATTCCACCTCACAAAGACATGATTAATTTGATTTGATTTTTTTAAAAACATCCTTTTTCACAGAATCTTACTTTTCAGTGATATTTGTCACATACAAAATCGAATATTTTTCCTATACTCCAATTAGACACGCTTTATGACCATGACTGTATCCCGAAATAAATCAACTTGATACAGCCTTATATAAAGCCAAAATTGTCATGTTGATATAGCCGTTATCTATAACACTGAGTAACGGCTAAGTTTAACATTACTGTAACAAAGGAGTGTAAGCATGTCAGCAACAACTTCAGCACCAAAACTGAGTCGCCGCTAAATAATGGCTCAATGGAATCCGGAGAACGAACAGTTTTGGAATCAATATGGTAAAAAAATCGCTAATCAAAACCTAATCGTATCAACTATCGCCTTGACCTTGTCCTTCTGCGTATGGACCTTATGGTCAACCATCGCCGTAAAGTTAAATGCCATCGGCTTCCACTTTACCGATGAGCAGCTCTTTACCTTGGCCGCCATGCCGGGGCTCATCGGGGCTACGGGGCGTCTCATTTATACCTATATGCCGGGCATTCTGGGTGGCCGTAACTGGACCTTCATTGCCACCGCCTTTCTCTTGGTGCCGCTTTGGGGGCTCGCCCAAGCCTTGCAGGATCCGACTACATCGTACGAAACTTTCTTCCTCTATGTAGCCTTACTCGGTATCGCCGGGGCAAACTTCTCCTCCTCCATGGCCAACATCGGTCACTTCTTCCCGCGGTCCAAACGCGGTACAGCCCTTGGCATTAATGCCGGTATCGGCAACCTCGGGGTTTCCATCATCTTCCTCATGGCACCGATTGTTATGGGGATGACGGTGTTTGCCCCACTCGTAGGCACGCCGCAAACCTTAAACGACGGCACCATCATCTTTTTGCAAAACACCTGCTATGTAGGCATTATACAAATTCTCATCACCTTGGGACTTATCGTAAAATACATGGACAACTTACCATTACCAAAACAGAGTCCCGCTTCCATGATGAGTATTTTCACTAATAAACACACTTGGCTCATGACCTGGATTTATACCTGCGGCTTCGGTTCCTTCATCGGTTTCTCCGTCGCTTTGAGCCTCTTGGTAAATAAAGAATTCCCTGAAATTCCGTTCGCTTACGGTGCATTTCTTGGCCCGTTCATCGGCGCCGGCATTCGTCCCGTAGGCGGTTGGTTGGCCGATAAAATCAACAGCGGCACTAAAATTACCATGCTTTCCTTGATTGGCATGTTCTTTGCCGCTATTGTTATCATGATTGGTATTAACAGCCATAACTTCTTACTTTTCTTTGCCGCCTTCCTGTTCTTGTTCTTCATGACAGGCTTTGAAACGGGCGCATCCTTCCGCATGATTCCGTACATCTTTACAGACGGCATGCAATCTTCGTTAGTAACGGGGTTTACCGCTGCCATGGGCGCTTACGGAGCCTTCTTTATTCCGAAAGTTTTCGGTTGGGCCTACAGCACTTATGAATCGGTAATGCCTGCGTTCTATATAATTTTAGCCTTCATCGCCGTGACCATAGTCATCACCTATTGGTTCTATGCCCGCAAGGGTTCCGGCATGAAGTGTTAATCTCCTATACCTTTAAACTTTGTACTTCCAAAAAAAGAGTAGCCTGACGACAGATGTAATCTGAAGTTACGGCTACTCTTTTTAATTATTTTCATTACTAATAATGCTTTTTACGCTACTTCCTTCTCGAATCTCTGTCGAAAACAAAAGTTTCTCAACAGTATTTGGATAATCTTTAGTGGTCAGTACCGTTTCTACAGCCTTTGCGCCAATCTCATACAATGGTATTTTTATTGTGGTTAGTTGAGGAGACGAATATTGACTATTGGGTAACCCCCCCATACCTACTACAGAAATATCTTCCGGCACACTCAGACCAAAATCCTGAATAGCTCTCATCACACTTAAGGCCACATTATCATTATCACAAAAAACTGCTGTAAATTCATGCCCTGATTTTAATACTTCACTAACAGTTTCATAACTGCCTTTCCAAGTATTATCCGTATGAATAATTAGTTTTTTATTAATAGGTATATTATGCTCTTGTAACGCTAATTTAAACCCTTTTAAACGTTCCTTAACCGTACAAACATTAGCAGGTCCTCCAATGTACAAAATATTTTTATGTCCATGATTCACTAAATACTCTGTCATTTTCTTAGAAGCCTCAGAATTGTCAATCATAACTGAATCCATTTCAATACCTTGAGGTGCTAATGCAACGATTCTAAGGTTACGAGATTTATACTTCTCTACCTCATCTTGAAGATTGTTCTTATAAGCCTCAGTATCAAAGCCGCCACCACCCAAAATCAAACCGCGTATACGGTATTGATTAAATAATTCATGATAACGCATTTCATCATCTGTCTTACGCCCTGTGTTACAAACAAAAGACAAAACCCCTCTGCTTATAGCTGCTTCTGTAATACCTCTCGCCATTTCACCGTAATAAGCATCAGATAAATCTCTTGCAATAAAAGCAATTACATTTGTATAGGATTGACGTAATGTTTGAGCCGAAATATTTGGTTTATAATCAAGTTTTTTTATTGCCTTTTCAACCTTTTTTCTCGTTTTTTCTGAAACAGCATGGCTAGAGTTATTTATTACCCTAGACACGGTTGCAATAGAAACGCCGGCCTCATTAGCAACATCTTCAATAGAATACGACATTATATTACCTCAACCAAAATACTATCATTTAAATCATATAGCACAATATTTATATCAGTCTTTAATAAATTAACATTAACAGAATAAAATAATAATACTTATATAATAGTATTATAACTCAATGTAAAAAAAATTAGAACATTTTAGCAACAGCAAAACCAGTAATAACTAACACAAACAAGTAGCTAATCAACATCGAAAACTGCAAGAACCGTGGTTTATCATACCCTTCATTAATATCATCACGAAAAATCATCAATGTCATAAATAGCCCCGCAAACGGTGTCGCAATTGCAGTAGCCACATTAGCAATAAAAATCAATTGAGTTGGAGATCCGTTATAGAAGAAGCAAATAATTGTTGCAACTACAATACAGATTAAACACCCCCATTTTATAGGTTTTGACTCTAGGCCAACTGGTTTATCAAATCCGGCATTTAGTAAAACCATTCCTCGTTGTGTATTCCCTAACAAAGAGGAGAACCCAGCACCCAACAAAGCAACGCCCATTAGATATTTAGCTGCATCACCCATAAATGGAACCAATAAATCAGCTAACTGAGCTGGCTGTTTAATGCCTAAGCCCTGCGGATGTAATACAATAGCTCCTACTAATACAATTGCACCCGAAATCAAGACCACAGATATAATGTGTACCAATGAGTCAGCAAACATAGTACCATTAAACAAATCCTCTTTTTTCCACTTCTTTTCTAGACCTAAATAAGTGCCATAAACACCGGCTGTGACCGATGCATTAGTACTAATATACCCCAATGCTGTAGCTAAACTACCAGCAGCCACAGTCCAATGAGATAAGCCATACCCAAATTCTCCCCAATCAGGACCTCCAACCGAAACTAAAGTCGCAAAAAAAGCAATAATCATTGCTACTATACAAATCAAAATTCCTTTTTCGACTTTATTGTAAACACCTTTAGAAAAATAGCAATACATCAAAATTACTAACATAATCAATGCACCTATTTTCCAGTTAATATTAAAAATTAACTGCATCCCGGCGCCTGTACCTGTAATATTCCCTAATGTAAAGAAAAAACAAGCCAAAAATGTAGCGAGACCGGCAATAATAGCGGCCCAATTTCCATAATAATGACGTATTGCATGAATAATCGGCATTCCGGTTAACATACCAATCCTATATGCCGTCATCATAAATGCGATTCCCATAAAAATAATCGGCAATATTAACCAAATCATGCTGTAACCATAATTGGCACCCAACATAGCTGATATTGTTATATTTCCAGGACCTATAACCACGCCGGTTAAAATAATGCCCGGCCCTACTTTCTTCAACAATTCCCAAAAGCTTAATTTTCTAACGGGTTTTCCGTCTACCATTATATTAGCCATAGCTGTATCTCCTATATATAAATTAGGAAATTCACTATACAAACTCATGAAAAGAGAGGATAAACCTATTCAGTTATCCTCTCAACTTTCACATCTTTAACCCGCTCTCCAAAACATTCTTGAGTTCGTGGGTGAATAAATTATCTTGTCAGTATTATACTAAGTCAACCGTTTTAACGCCACCCAATTTAATAGCTTCAGATACGCTATCTTTTTCTTCTTGAGATAATGGAATTAAAGGTTTACGCATTAATGGCGAGCTAAATACTTTACGTTGATAAAGAGCTTCTTTCATACGTGCATGAGCTTCACCGGTAGGTTCGCCTGTACCATAAATAGCTGCGGACATTCTCTGAACTGGTTCGTTAGCTTCACGAATTTCAAACAAATTACCTTCAAGTACTTTTTGGTACATATTATTGATGAGTTCAGGTACGCAGCCACAGAAACCAATCAAGGCACCATCCATACCAGGATTCAATAAAGAAGTACAGATGTATTCATCATGGCAAGTCCATAACATTACATGAGGGGCTTTTTCTCTTAAGATACGAATATCGCGTTCGTATAAAGCTTCATCACGAGTACCCATTTTAATAGCTTTAACATTAGGAATCTTACACATTTCAAGAAGGGTTTGAACCGGATAGAAACCTTTAGAGTTAGCAGGATACAAGTGAATTACGATACCGATATCGATTGCATCAGCTACGTCTTTAATAAATTGAATAGCAGATTGTTGTTTCATACTAAAACGCAACCATACATGTGGTGGCATCAACAAGATACCATCAGCACCGGCTTCTTGAGCAGCCTTAGCATCTTCAATAGCGTCGATTGTACCTTCGGCACTAACACCGGAGATAATACGTACACGACCTTTTGCTTGATCGGCTACAATTCGAGTAATTCGAGCACGTTCTTCTCTTGTAAAGCCACCGATTTCACCGGTATGACCGTTTGTAACAAGGCCTGTAATATGTTCATATTGAATTAACCATTCAACGTAGTTGCGAAGTTCTTGTTCATTAATAGAATAATCATCATTCAAAGGAACCATTATTGCCGGATTTAAACCTTTCCAATTGTCGTTTAACATAGTGAATACATCCTTTCTAAAATAAGAAAACAATTACTACTTACTATCACTTAACAAAACCGGTTTAAATTTAAACTTTATAGAAAATGTTTTCCATAACCTTTATCTACAAGATACACCTCTATCAAATAACTGTCAATCATTTTTGTTATGCTTTTTACGCATCCGTAGCATCGCTTTACAAAAAGGCTTTCCTCCACTCCAGCAAAACCCGTTAAAATACCTAATTACTGGACCTGTTACTTTTAATCATACCTATCATATTTTATTGTGAAAAATAATTTTTTATTTGCTAAATCGATTACTGATGTTATACTTCAATTACTACTACTTACTGTTACACCCTAAAAAGTTCTCATTGTTACCAAGAAAGGGAGTAACTCAAATGAAAAAAGAAAACGTTTTCACTAAGTATTTTACTAGCTTTACTGTCAACTGCCCCTGTACTAGCAACTAATCCATTTTCTGACGTAGCTTCAGACCATTGGGCATTTCAATCTGTAGCTGCACTAGCAGAAGCAAATATCATTAAAGGATATCCTGATTCTACCTTTAAAGGAACCCAAAATATTACGCGCTATGAATTGGCACAGATGGTCGGCCAAGCAATAGCTAATCAAAAGAATGCAACTGCAGAGCAGCAGGCTATAATAAACAAACTATCAAATGAGTTTTCATCGGAGCTGAAAGCTCTTGGAATTCGCATAGATAATTTAAACGAAAAAATCGGTAATGTAAAAACAAGTGGCGACATACGCCTGCGGTATCGCGGCTCGGAAGAAAAGGGCGTATTCAAAACGAATAGTAAATCTAAATTTGATTATCGTGCACGGATTCAATTCGATACCAACATCGCCAAAAATACATCTGCAATAATTAGGATTAGAACAGGTAATACAAAAGGCGATCCGGAATTTGGTAATACACTTAATAATGATATCGCATTTGATCGTTTAGCAATTAATCACAAATTCAACACTGCAAATACTATTTCTCTTGGTCGAACCGGTCTTCGACTTGGTGAAGGTTTGGCATATAGCAATGAACCCTTTGACGGCATAATATTTTCTACAAAATTTAATAACACTCAACTTGAATTAGGTTACGGTGCGTTAACTTCATTCTATGCCTCTACATTTCCCGCCTCCAAAAATAGCAAAAGAACTAAAATCGTTCCTAATTTAAGTACCGATGAAAACCCGACATTAACAGTAATTCAAATCAGACAAACATTTTCTAAAAATATTGCCGTAGCCGGATATTATCTAGTTGGTAATCAAAATATAGATACTGACTTTTATGGAGTCAGTGCCGATATTAAAGTTGCCCCAATGTTAGGACTTAGTGGCGAATGGATTAAAGCAAAAGACTTCTCTAATGCTACAGCTTGGGTCGCCGGTATTAGTTACGGAAACTACACTCTTTCTAAAGCAAACTCTTGGGATCTTAAGTTACAATATTTTGACGAAGACATAAATTCACCGATTTTTACATCTCGTTTTGCCCAAGCTTGGCTATATGACTATAAAGGATGGCTCGCTACGGTCGATTACGCTTTAGATAAAAACTTAGGCTTTTCTGCCTTCTATGGATTTGGCAGCAAAAAACAAAATGGTCAATCACGCGGGAACTATTATCGAGCTGAACTTAATTTAAAATTCTAAAAGCTAACTCAAACATACAAAAAAGCGATGGACCGAAATCCATCGCTTTTCTTGTTTATCTTATTGTGTGTTGAGCTATTTATGTTGTTATTCTGTTGAGCAAGTATACTAACTGCTTCGCAGTGCTTAAGCTAACTTCTTATGCTAAGCTAGCACGTAAGAACCAAAGCTGTTTAGTGTAGTACTCAATGTGATCTTCCATCAAGTTGGACAACGCGAAGTTGTCTTCTTCACCGGCTTCTTCACGAATTTTAAGAGCCAAATCGGACATCAATTTGAAGTCAGCCTGTAAAATTTCGTATACTTCTTTAACGCTGAATGCACGGCCATCCAATTCTTCGATAGTAGCCAATTTCAAGTATTCGGAAACACGTACTACCGGTTCTTCGCCTGCCATTTTAAGAGCTTCAGCTACTGCATCATAGTATTCGAATGCATTGTCGTATACGCTTTCCAAGTATTCATGAGTTGGAACGAACTGGGAACCTACTACATTGAAATGAAGGTTGTGCAATTTTACGTTCCAAATTGCTAAGTTTGCTAAATATTTGTTTACTTCTTGTACGTTTTTCATAATTTGTTTCCTCCTTGAATTGTAAACCTCTATTTACAATCCCTACGAATTTTAATCATTAACATTAAAAATATCATTTAATATTTCAACCGAATATCATTAATTTATATTCAGGTTTTAGCATTTCTAAACATAATTTATAATCATTATCTCTTGCTATGGTTAGATTATAACATAGAGAATAATCGATGTCAATTACTTTTGGAAAATAATTATTATTTACTTTAAAACTTTTATTTATATGGTTAAACAAGAAACGAAAACGCCTAAATATCCCATATTTACAACATCGCCCCTAATATGTTAGCAAAATATTTTAATACTTTACACTCATTTTACTTTCATAGTTTTACTACTTATTTTATTTTATATTTAATTCTACAATAACTACTCAGACCACTTTATCTATTATCATTATTGATTAAACATCTCGAATTTATGGAAAAATGCAAAGCATCCGGAGTCCTTCAAAATGCAAAAAGCACTTCGCGATTTGCAAAGTGCTTCTATAATTGCAGTAACTGTTAAGTTTTATAATCTTTTACTTTGGCTATTGCTTAAAGTTTTCAATTTTTAAATATCTTGCAACATCTTCAGTCACTATGGTTTCATAATCATGTTCATCATTAACTGATTTAAAATCAAACTGAGCAACCCGGTCTTTTCGAGCTTTATCGTACGCTTCTTTTTGCTTAGCTGCATCGATAACCTCGCGCACTAATTCACGAGGTACAATTACAACACCATCCGCATCAGCTACCACATAGTCCTCAGGCTCTATATGTATAGAACCTATTTCAATGGACACATTAATGCCGCCACGTTCCGCCTTATTGGGCCGTTTAGGTGAAGTACCGCTGCAAAATACCGGCAAAGCCGTCGCCAAAATGCCCCTTTTATCTCGTACCAAGCCATCGATAATGAGCCCCTGACACTGATTCCGATAAGCTAATAAAGCCTGTATGTCACCAATATAAGATGTTGTTTTACATTGATTGGTTGCTACCACCACAACATGATGGCGAGCTTGCTTCAATAAAGCCAAATGTAGGGGCAAACTGGTACCATCCGGTGCCCAAACCGTAGTTACACTACCGACCAACGTTTGTTCACACTCTCCCAGTGATTGTATGGAGCTTGGCAAAACGCCGCCTCTCTTGCTACCGATGAGACGCTGCAAAACCACGCTTTCGGTCTCTTCAGCTTGCTTTTTTAAACGGCCTCTGACTACATCCAATGCATCGCTGACTACCGCTGCCGATAAGGTCTTTAACTCGTCCAGCCATACAGTATGTTTCCTTTCATCAACAGGCTCAATCGCCCTTATTTCTATCATATATACCTCCATTAATACAAAAGGGACTCGCATACACGGCCCCTTTTTCAAAACATTATACTATTAACTTATAAAGTAATCCATAAACGCCGGTAAATGCCAAAGTAGCTAATACAACGAGTGTTATACAAGACCAAATCAACAATTCAATAAAAATCTTACGACTTTTATGCTCACGTACATCTGTATTAGCACTGGTTTCATCCGTCATTAGGGTTGCCAAGATAAGCCCGCCCGTCGTAGAAAACGGACTCACACCGGTAAAGGTGCCCCCGATAACAATGAGTGATGCCATTTCTATAGCATTTACATTATCACCGATGGCTTCCGCCAACCCGGCTACCGTCGGTAGCAACGTAGGGAATACTACACTCAATCCCGAAGAGAACCACGACATAATCCCTGCAATAATCCCCATAATCCCGGATGCCGTACCGGAATTCATAAGGATAGCTAAAAAGTCAGATATGATAGTGATACCGCCACTTTCAACAACAAGTTTCATTAAAGTGCCTACACCGCAAATCATAATCAGCACGCTCCAAGGAATGCCTTTAATACTTTTTGATTCTTCAGCTACTCCTAAACACAGTAAGGCGCCGCCTACAGTAAATGATACTAAGCCCACATTGTGTTTGAAGAAAATAACCAATACAACCATCGTTAGTAACCCCACTAAGGAAAACCACTGCTGACGGTTAAATGGTACTACTTTTTCCGAAACTTGAACGTGTTTAACTTTATACCCTTTATAGTATATAAACGCAATAAGCGCACACACTACGCCGGTTAACGTCTCATTGGCGATAAGAACAGTCACGAGCTCAGGCGAAACAATATTACCCTTGGCTAATAATTCGCGAACCAGAATACTTTCCGGTGTAATCGGCGACATGCGTCCGCCAAACACACCAAAGTCGGCAATGAGCGCCATCATAATCGGATTATAACCGCGAGCAATGGCTACCGGAATAGCAAAAGCCGGCATAATGGCCAACATCGGAATGGCACCGGGACCGAGACCGGTCATAATATAACCGGTCAAAAAGATAACAATCGGAATCAGCCAATTATGTGATCCTACTAAGGAAACACTCCGCGTTGCCAACAGTTGAATCGTTCCATTGGAATTTAGAATACTAAATAAAAACGTAACGCCCATAAGGGTAACAAACAAATTACCGTTAAAGCCCGATATAATCTGTTTATCATTGAGTCCCATCATGTGGCCCACAATAAAGGCTCCCATGATGGATAATATACCTACATTCAGCTGCCTGAAAAAACCAATCGCAATGGCAACGATAAGACATACAATTGTAATTACAGCCATACTCATAGTAAGCCCCCCTATTTAAAAAGTACACTGGTAGGGCTACCCGTATCAATCGTCACGCCGGCAAAAGTAAGGTTGCCATGTTCTGCATCGACATCAAAGAGCTGCAAGGTATCGGAATCTTCATTAGCAATCAACAACTGTTGGTTATCAGGCATAAAGGCAAAAAATCGTGGTGTTTTGCCGAGCACAGAAACAAAACCTAAGTTTGTTAAATAACCGGTCTCTTTATTCACGCGATATATAGCCACGCTCTCATGCATCCGATTCGTGGAGTATAAAAACTCTTCATTCGGGCTGAGCAACGCTGTACTGGCTTGACCTTGACCGGTATACGTTTCCGGCAAGGACGGAATAATCTGTAACGCTTTTAAATGGCCGGTTGTATCATCAAAGTCATAATAAGTAACCGAGTTGCCCTTTTCATTTACTAAATATACACGGCGATTATCTTTGCTGATTGTCAAGTGACGAGGTTCCGCATACGTTCTGGCATCCACATGGGCATGTTCTGTTAATTCGCCGGTTTCGGCATTGACTTTAAACACATAGATTCGTTCATGACCGATATGACGGCCCTGCGTAGGCACCAATAACCATTGACCCGTTTTATCCAAAACACATTGATGTGCTAAGGATACGCTATCATCCGTCAGGCCTTTAATATGAGCTACATAAATAGCTTCGCCCAAAGAACCGTCAGCTTGACGTGGAATCGTTGTTACCGTACCGCCTTGTAATGTAGCCACGTATAAGAACCGATTATCCGGTGAAACCTCAATATATACCGGATTTTTACCTTTACAGTTGACAGTGTTCAAAAAGGTAAGGGATCCGTCCGTTTCTACTTTAAAAGCACTTACTTCTTCGTAATCGCCATGAACGGTATATAAAAAGTCTTTATTTTTATCAAAAGATAAATAAGACGGGTTTTCCAAAATAGGCGTAATCCCCAATAAACGCCAGCCCTTTTCCGTAACTTCATACGTAGAAATCCCTTTACCTCGCGCATTACGATGTTCTGTGGTACGACAACCTACATAAGCAAACATGTGTATTCCTCCCAACTATCCCTAAATAATTACTATTTCCCTTTAGCTATATAATCACTGATGTACTGCAGCTATATATTTTTCCTAAAGATATGTAATCACTGTTGTACTGTAACTAAACATTTTTTCTTAAATTATATAATCACTGCTTTTGATTTTTAGATTGGACTAAGCGCAATTGACCGCCATTAATCAGAATATTTACTTCGCGGTCCGTTAAATCTGCCTTGGTATCAAATGAGAATCCTTTGGTAACATTTATAACCGTTACTTTTCTCGATTCTAATTGACTCGGGAAATTTTCAATACGCAATTCATCATCTTGCGCAATACGATCATAATCCGCTGCATCTACAAAATTAAGTGGTACCACGCCATGATTAATTAGATTATTTTTATGGATTCGAGCCAATGATTTGGTAATAATCGCTTTAACCCCTAAATACATCGGTGCAATGGCGGCATGCTCACGACTGGAGCCTTGACCGTAGTTTTCACCACCGACAATAAACGATTTACCATATGCTTCTGCCCGTTTTACAAAATCCGGATCAATACGGCTAAACGTAATTTGGCTGATTGCCGGGATATTGGAACGCAAAGCGGAAAATTGTGCATTAGCCGGAATAATATCATCTGTTGTAATATTATCACCGCGGTAAGCGGAAACATGAGCCTCAATGGTCTGCGGTAATGGTTCATTAATCGGCATCGGCTTAATATTAGGCCCGCGAATAATTTCAACCGGTTCCGCTGACGTTTGTGGTGGAATTATCATATTATCTTCAACGATATAACTTGAAGGTTCTGTTACTGTACTTAGCACATCGGTTATACCTTCTTGAATCGGATCAGTAATATACCCTTTAATCGCACTGATAGCAGCCACTTCAGGACTGCCTAAGTAGATGGACGCGGCCAAGGTGCCACTGCGCCCTTTAAAGTTACGGTTTGAAGTACGTAAGGAGACCCCGTTAGTACGCGGTGCTTGACCAATCCCTACACAAGGTCCGCAACCACATTCCAAGATTCGAGCACCCGCATCAACTAAGGTTGAAATAACCCCATCTCGCAAAGCCATGGCAAAAATTTGACGGCTGCCCGCAGCCACTACCAGGCTCACATCGGGATGAACGGTGTGACCTTTTAAAATGGCGGCCGCTTTTGCTAAATCGCTGTAAGACGCATTAGTGCAACTACCGATAAATACTTGATCTAATTTAACCGTATCGGCCAATTCACTGACTTTACAAACATTATCCGGCATATCCGGCTGCGCTACCAACGGTTCTAAGGCGGCCAAATCAATGTCGATGACTTCATCATAATCCGCCTCTTCATCCGGTAACAACGGGCGCCATTGTTCTTCCCGCTGCTGATGAATAAAGAATTCATGCACTACTTCGTCACTTGGGAATACAGAGGTAGTAGCCCCCATTTCGGCCCCCATGTTAGTAATCGTAGAGCGATCATAAATACTTAAGCAGTCTAATCCGTCCCCGGTATATTCATATATTTTGCCGACGCCGCCTTTAACAGTTTCACGACGGAGCATCTCCAAAATAATATCTTTGGCACTCACTCCGGGACGCAAACGACCATGTAATCGTACATTAACCACTTTAGGCATTTTCAGATACAGTGGTTCACCGGCCATAGCTAACGCTACATCAAGGCCACCTGCACCAATGGCTAAAGCGCCGATGGCACTTCCGGTAGGCGTATGGCTGTCGGAACCCAACAAAATTTTACCCGGCTGACCAAAGCGTTCAAAATGAACGGTATGACAAATCCCATTGCCGGCACGCGATAAATAGAGTCCGTATTTTTTGGCAATACTTTGCAAATATACATGGTCATCGGCATTTTTATTATCGGCATATAATAAGTTATGATCTACATAACTGACCGATAATTCCGTTTTAACTCTTGGCACATTCATCGTTTCAAAGGCCAAATAGGCCTGTGTCCCCGTAACATCATGAGTTAACGTTTGATCTACCTTTACGGCAATTTCTTCACCTACCGTCATAGTTCCGCTAACCAAATGAGCGGCTATAATCTTCCGTGTTAAATTTTGTTTCATACTGCTCGCCTCCAAGCTATATTTCTTTTAAAGTTTAGCCTATCCTATACCGACTATGCCATCGGCCTAAAATACCTATCAAACATATTTCATATTCTTTAAACTCATAGTACCACTTTCGCGTATTTTATGATAATATTTAATTATGATGAATGTATAATATTTTGTTATACATAGTCTTATGCATAGTCATGTAAAAAGGAACTGCTTATGGATATTAAAGATTTAAAAAACATAAAGACTATTGCCGATACTGAGTCTTTTTCCAAAGCCGCCGATGCCCTGTTTATTTCGCAGCCGGCCTTAAGCCAAGCTATAAAACGATTAGAGTTAGAGTTGGGTCTCACCTTATTCTATCGAGACCGCTCCCGTGTTATCCCCACCGAAGCCGGTGAGCATCTTATAAAGAAAGCGATTCCCATTTTAAGTGCTTTTGAAAAATTGCAACGTGAACTGGCTCAATTTAATCACTTAGAGCATAATACCATCTCTTTAGGTATCTCACAATTTTACGGCCATCACATGTTATCTAATGCACTGGCTGCTTTTAAAGATTATCACGATAATTTACATGTTAACATTGTCGAAGGCGAATCCCATTTTTTGGAGCGCCAAATCATCCTCGGTCATCTTGATCTCGGCATTTTTCCAACGCCCATCTATTCCTCGCAACTCGTGTCCACCCCAATTGTTAAAGAAGAAATTCTTTTGGCGATTAATGAAAAGAACACCAAAGCCATGGAACTCGCTCAATCTTTGAGTCAACAAAATGAACCTATATCCCTTGAAGGTTTTTCAGAATTTCCTTTTATACTTCTAAAGCCACATTTAAAATTGCGTACAGTTGTAAATGCCATCTGTGAAGAACATCACTTCACACCAAAAGCCATTTTAGAAACAGAAAATCTGGATACTTGCTATTCACTCACCAAAGAAAACTATGGACTCACTTTGTTGCCTAATACGATTCGTAAAAACAAAGCTGATTCATCAATCCATTTCTTCCGCATTCAATCTAAACTGAATATGCGCGATTTGGTTATTGTTGCCTTACCTGAAATGGCATCTAAATTACAACTTAAAGAAATTGCCGGTGTAATGGCTAAGAAATATTAAAAAATTTTTAACTCAGTAACTTAAATCATCCATAGTACAAACTATAAAATACAAACAATGGCTACACCTAATATGGAATTTTCCTAAATTAGATGTAGCCATTTTTATTTCACATATTATACAATATTCTATTATTTACTTTCCTACCAACCAATCCACCACATTCACAACCTGAATTCCGCCAAATTCTCTTTCAATCCCCGGTTCCAAAGTCAGAACCAATTTCTTATAGTTATCCTGTATTTTTTGCAATGGACGGAGCTCACGTTCACGCACCGTTTCATCACGCATCGACTCCGTAACTTGGATATATAGCTTTTCGTCAGCTTTAGTAGCTATGAAGTCCACCTCAAAACGATCTATCTTACCGATGGCCACATCATACCCACGGCGCAAAAGTTCCAAATACACCACGTTTTCCAATACATGGCCTGTATCACGATCCCGAAAACCAAGTAGATAGTTCCGTAACCCAATATCTACAATATAATACTTACCTAAAGTGCGTAAAAATTCACGCCCTTTAATATCAAAGCGTTTAATTTCATAGAAGAAATAAGCTTCTAATAAAGTCGCTATATACGCTTGAACAGTGTGAGCACTAGGCGTCCCATTGCGACCACCGCTACGTTTACCCGTATCAAGCAAACCTTCATTAACTAGAGTATTACCTATAGACGACGCCGAAATGTTACTTCCCACATTATCGGCCAAGAACCTTACAATCTTCTGCAGCAAATCAGAGTCCGTCACTTGTCTTTGGTTACGACGTTGCTCCCGTTCTAAAATATCGCGTACAACAACCGTATTATAAATACCATCAAGCAAAGTCATAGCTCTATCTTGGTCAAAACCTACATCGGCAATCCCCGGCATGCCGCCAAAGCGTAAATACAGATTAAATATATCTGACAACAAGTAGACTTGACCATTATCATCATATACTCGCCTCTCTTGCGTCCCCAAAGGCGTTATGATCTCTTTTAACGTTAATGAGTTAAACTCAATAAACTCTTTAAAAGAAAGGGGTAACATTTTAATTTCTACGCTACGCCCGGACAGATAGGTAGTATATTCCGATGATAATAAATACGTATTTGAACCTGTCACATATATATCACAGTTAAAATCAACACGAAATGCATTAATTGCTTCTTCCCAACCAGATACACGCTGAATTTCATCAAAGAACAAATAGGTAATCCCTGTTTTGGAAATACGCTCTTTCACATAAGCATATACATCATCAGCGCTCATATCTTTATAGGTAAATGATTCAAAATTCATTTCAACGATAGCATCGTCAGATATCCCTTGCTCCTTCAACCATGCTATCATCAGTTTAAGTAAGCTGGACTTACCACAGCGCCGAATACCGGTTACAACTTTAACCGGTTCTGTATCTTTAAAAGCAATCAATTTATTTAAGTAAAAATCTCGTGGTTTCAGTGCTCGCACGGACATCATAAAACCACCTCCTCTTACTTGTATGATAGCAAAAACTTTTTATTTTTACAAGTTTATGCTATCAATAGCAAAAACTTGTTAAATTTTACATTTTTTTGCTATTGGAATTTAAATTGTCATCACTGTTTTTCAAAACAAAAAGCCTCCGCACATTTTCACTATGGAAAATACACGGAGGCTTATTATATTTAATTGTCAGTACACAGAGGCTTAAAGGCAATCTAAACCCTTAAACCTTTCAGTCCATGGAGTTCAGTCTTTACTCAGTCAAACTTGCCCAACGCAGGGATGCTGTCCTGTTTCAAATATTCAGCATATTCTTTAGCATGTTTAGCCAAATCTTCATCACTCATAGTGAGAGTGCCTTTTACTACAAACGGCGTCAAGTAAGTCATGCCGCAGAATTCAGCCATAGCTTGGAACGGACGAAGCAATTCGGTAGCAGTGTACATACCGGCTTCATGAGTATAATTAGGTGCGCCGGTGGAAACAGCCAGTAGCAACTCTTTGCCTTGTAAAGCTTTACCGGTGCTGCCGTAAGCCCAACCATAAAGGAGCACCTGATCCTGCCATTCTTTTAACAAGGAAGGGGAGCTGTACCAATACATCGGGAACTGCAACACGATGCGGTCTGCCTCAGTCAAAACAGCCTGTTCTTTAGCCACATCAATTTTAAAGTCCGGATATAAATCATACATATGACGAACGGTATAATCACCGCTGATAGCCTGTTCAAAAGCTTTATTAATGCGGGATGCTTCAAAATTAGGATGGAATAATAAAACAACGGTTTTCATACAAATACCTCCTGTTTTTCCTCAAAATAGATTTATTTAAATTTTAGAATATACAATCTTCGTATATTGAATTTTCTAAAACTATTATACATCAACATTTTTAGATATTCCATAGTAATTTTTAAAAATTTTATAAAATTTCATTGCACAAAACTAATTTTGCCATTGCAAAATAATTATCCAATTAATCGGCCGAAACCGTTACAATTTGCCCCGTCCGAAGCGACGTGAACACCACGCGCCGAGCCCGCAATTCATAGGTTCTGCCGGCTCGTTCATTGCCATATAAGGCATCGCCAACCAACGGATGGCCCAAATGCGCCATCGCCACGCGAATTTGATGCGTTTTGCCCGTATAGAGGCGAATATCCACGGTAGATACTAACTTTGCTTTGTCCGCCTCGGACATAACCGCCAATTCGTCATCGCTTACCTCACGATACGTCGTAGCGGCAACATCACCGATTGCATCACCGGTAATCTCTTCAAACACGCCGGTACCGTTATACACGGTGCGCGTCGGCTTGCCGCCCTGGCGCACTTCATAGTGAATGCCGTCTTCACCGCGTGCCATAGGAAGTTCCACAATATTGGTATCCAAGAGTACTCCTTGAACAACGGTAGAATACCATTTTTCAAAGCGCTGATCTTCAATTTGTTGTTGATAAAAACTCTGTGCCAAGGCGCTCTTGGCAATGACGATACAGCCCGACGTGTCTCGGTCCAAACGATTCAAAAAGCGAACTTTGCGCTTAATACCATTGTCCTTAAAGTATTGCGCCACCCCATTTGCCAACGATACCTGGCCCTTCGAATTTACCGTAATGCCCACCGGTTTATCCAGAATAAGCAGTTCCTCGTCTTCATAAAGAATAACAAGGTCCATCGGTACCGGGTCATAATCTATTTTTTCCTTCGGCATCTGTAAACGCAACTCATCGTTAAGCGCCACCGCTTCCTTCGGATTCGTTTTCTTACCGTTCAGGAGAACCAATTTTTCCTGAAATAAGGTTTTCATAACCGAGCGTGACATCTGCTTCGCATCCAGCCAAGCGCCCACTGTTTCAATGCCGGCCATCGTATCTTCCGGACGAAACAAAAAGCACACATCATCACTGCGGTATGTTTTTCGTGACATAGGCACCTCCTACTCTCTAATTACATCAGCCGGTAAGTATTTTAAAAACTCACTCGGCTTCACACTGCGCCCGCGATTATCCGTGGCTGAATAAGATATAAAGAGTCGCTCTTTAGCACGTGTAATGGCCACGTAAAAAAGCCTTTGCTCTTCCGAAATCTTGCCCTCTTTTAAGGATAACCAGCTAGGGAATAAACCTTCACGCAGGCCGGCCAAAAAGACATATTCAAATTCACTGCCCTTGGCCTGATGTACGGTAATAATCGGAATTCTATCGTTATTTTTAAGACGTTGATCCGGCTCGCCCGCCGTGAGCGCCGCCTGTTCCAACATCTGTTGCAAGCAAGCACGACCGGACAACTCCTTAGCCTCACCTTCCAAATCCACCATGAGGCGATACAAATCGCGGATATATTCCACGCGGTCATTTTCTTTACGTTCCGCATAGTAGGCAAGCACGCCCATATCATTCATAATATAGGCCAAAAGCGCCGATGGTTTATCCGTCAAAATCTTACGGCGCAAGGTTGCCATCTGCGAAGCCATAGTGGCAAAGGAGTTTTTAAAATTACTGATTAAAGCGCGGCGCTGATCCGCCGTTGGTTTTATATTATGCTCAATCGCATAGAGCAATAACAGTGCCGTAGCGCGAATATCATCCATCGCATTATGGGTCGGTTTATGATGAATCGGGAAATATTCGCTCAAAAAGCCCAACTTATGGTTCGGCAAACGGGGATAAAAACGACGGAAAATATCCAATGTATCATACACGTCGGCAAATTCCGGTGTTCCCAAATTATGACGTGCCAATTCGTTGGTAAAAATGCTGATATCATAGTTTACATTATGACCGACAATAACGGCCCCTTTGGAAAACTCCTTAAAGTCAGCCAATACTGTAGCCGCATCTTCGCCGACTTCAGCCAGTTTTTCATCGATAAACCCGTGTACGGCCGCTGAATCACCGACTGATTTCGACGGACGAATAAAGCGTTCAAAAATCTCACCTTCCGTGCCGTCCGGATTAAGCTTAAACGCCGCAATCTGAATAATCTCATCACGCATCGTATCCGTGCCGGTACTTTCCACGTCATAGACCACAATCTTACCGTCTGCAAGACCTTGCAACAATCCGTCATAAGGCTCTTTTTCAAAAATCTGCATATCCATGAAGTCCGTAAGACGAAGGCCCATAGTCCGCACGTCTTCGCTTTCAATTTGCTGAATCCGCGCTTCACCGATGCCTTTAACGTAACGTTTAATTATACGTTTGGCACTGACCGCATCATGAGGATTGAGAAGCAGCTTAAAATACGCCATAACATCCTTGATTTCCTGGCGGCGGAAGAATTTGTATTCATCAATAATCATAAATTGACGCTGATTCTCAGATGCTACATGTTCGTTAAACCGTTCAAATAAAGCGCTCAAATACTGAGCCTGTGAATTTTGACGCACCAAGATGCCGATTTTCGCCTCTTTCGGCAAATTTTGAATGGTATCGAAGATATACGCCCCTTCTTTCCATTCCGTAGGCGACTTATGAACTACAATCGGATCGCCCGGGGTCTTGCTGGCGGCATAAGGTTTTTCCTCATAAAATTTGCCAATCAACCGTGGAAACATGCGCTGTAACACCGTAAAAGAAGCATCGAATAAATAGCGATTTGCCCGATAGTTTTCATAAAAAACAATCACTTCCGGTGAAAACTCCGCCTTATACTCATCCAACAATCGCTCCGGATTGGAGCCGCGCCATTCATAAATAGTCTGAAAATAGTCGCCGCAAAGGAGCACATGATTGCCCTGCCACAAATACTTCATGACCGTACCTTCCAAATCGCTGGTATCCTGCATTTCATCCACATTGATATACCGATAGCGACTGCGCCAACGTTCGCGCACCGTTTCATCCTGAAATAGACGATGCACCAAGGTAATCAAGTCGGTAAAATCGACACCGTGAACACCGGCTAAAGCCTGTTCGTAGCCCACTAAAGACTCATACCCTTTTTCACGGAATTCCGCCAAATCGGATGGATTGAGTTTTTCAAAAAAACGCTCCATCGTAGCGCGTTGCTCTATAAAAAGGCGGTCGATGGTCGTTTCATAATCACTCGCCGTATTATCACTGTAATAGCCCCAAATGGACCGATATTCCTTCACATGGCTTATAAGGTTGAAGAACACCGTGTCCTTCATGCCCGCCGGCAACCAAGTAGCCAACAGTTCCTGACAGTCTACTTCATCATAAATAGCCATGTCAAAATACAGACTGTCATCCAGTTTACTCTCCTCTTGCAGGACTTTATAACAAAAGCTGTGAAAGGTGCTTACCTCCACAGCTTTAGCTGCCGGCCCCGCCATAGTCAGAATGCGGTCCTTCATCTCACGACATGCCTTATTCGTAAATGTCATGCAAAGAATTTCCTCGCCCTTGGCGGCGCCACTTTGAATAATGTGCGCCACCCGGTGAGCCAGCGTATTTGTTTTTCCCGTGCCTGCCGAGGCCAGTAACAGTATGTTGTTCGTCAACGTATTCACCACACGCTGCTGAGCTTCATTTAACTGAGCCATACTGACTGCCTCCTTTATGCTACATGCTGTGCATGAGAGCCACTACGATTACCGGAATCGGGCCCAACACAGCTGTCAAAAACCACATGAGTACGGTCATATCCACCGGAATATGCAAGAAATTTACACTCACATAATACGCTGCATAGCCCAAAATCAGGTTGAAACCGACCCGTTTGATTGTATAAAATGCTACTTTAAAAATTGTATAAATAACAACAACTGCCACAGCAGCAGTTACCACTAAATCCATTCGAAAAGCCTCACATTTCCCGGCGGTTCATAACCGCCCCGCCAATAGTCAATTCATCGGCATATTCAATATCACCGCCAACCGGTACGCCGCGCGCAATGCGGGTTACCTTAATACCGATTGGTTTTAATAAACGCACCAAATAAAGGGCTGTCGCTTCCCCTTCCGGATCCGGATCGGTGGCCAGAATGACTTCCTTCACCGTCTCATCGCGCAAGCGATTCAACAGTTCCTTAATACGAATATCTTCCACACCGATGCCTTCCAACGGTGACAAAGCCCCTTCCAGCACATGATAGACACCTTTATAATCGCCGCTTCGTTCAATGGCTACCACATCGCGGGATGTTTCCACCACGCAGATAATGCTGTGGTCGCGCATTTCGTTGGCACAAAATTCGCAAGGATCTTGCGCCGACAAATTAAAGCAAATAGAGCAACGTTTGGTCGCTTCCTTAGCTTGCTCAATCGTTTCAATCAAAGTGGCCACTTCATCAGCCGGCAATTCTACCAAGTGATACGCCAAACGCCGGGCCGATTTAGCGCCGATGCCCGGCAAGCGACGCAACTCTTCCACTAAGCGTTCTAAGGGATTTGCCATCTTAGAACATACCCGGTAATTTCATGCCGCCTGTTACTTTGCTCATTTCCTGAGCCATCATGTCGTCAACCTTTTGACCGGCTGCATTTACGGCAGACAATACTAAATCTTCCAACATTTCCATGTCGTCAGTGTCTACTACGGAAGGATCGATTTTAACGGATTGAACAATTTTTTCACCGTTCATCACGATAGTTACCGCACCGCCGCCTACAGAAGCGTCAACGGTTTTAGTTTTCAATTCTTCCTGCATCTTCTGCATATCTGCCTGCATTTTCTGCACTTTTTTCATCATACCTTGCATATTGCCCATATTTGGCATACCTTTACCGAACATTATTGTTCCTCCTTTTAAAAACCATTATTTTAAAAAATTAATATATTTCTATAATAAAAGCTTGCTCGCTCATTATATGAACGTCAGCTTACTATACTTCTAAGATTCAGCGGTTAAACGTGAATTATGTTAACGCTGCTTCGCACTACTAATCAGCATCTTTAGATGGTTCTTCATCGTTGATAATTTCTACATACACGTCATTGCCTTCAGCTTGGGCATTGATAAGGGCGCCCATCAAAACGGAGTTGGACCGTTCTTCCGGCGTAGCCTTACTGGGATCCCACTTCGTCATTCCTTTTAACTCATCGGGAACTTCCGTTTTTTTTTGCGCTGTAGAATCCGCCGCGGACGGCATCATCTCACCATCACCGAATTCGTCGTCAGGAGGTGGCGCTGTTTCAAAATCGCCTGCACCAAAGTCATCGACTGTTGGACTAGCGTCACCGGCATGAGATGCGCCAAAATCATCCACTGTTGGTGTACCGGCCGGCGTGGTCCCGGATGAACCGAAGTCGTCAACTGTCACAGCGGTATTCCCGCTATTTGAAGCGCTTGAGGCACCAAAATCATCAACAGGTGCCACATTCCCGGCATTCGACGCACCAAAGTCATCAACAGGTTGGGATGCTCCACTTGGCTGAGCCACAGTATGTTGTACTGTTGGCTGTGGTTGTGCAGTTGGTTGCGAAACCGGCGGCACGCCGCTTGTTCCAACAATCTGTTGCGGCTGGCGCTGTTGCCCGGTCTGGTGCGTTGCTCTATTAGCACCTGCCGCCGTATGCCCACCACCGCCGTTAATTACGGCTTTAGCGGCATCTAAATATCCTTTAGCGGCACTATCGTCTTGGCAAAGCACTTGCACCATCACTTCGCGGCCCAGAGCCTGATGTAAACTCTGCTCCAATTCGAAAATTCGATCTTCTGTATTACACATATTAACCAGCATCGGATTGCCGAATACGAAAACAACACGCGATTCATCGATATAGGTCAAGAAAGCCTGGTTAAAAAAGCTAGCTGTAAAATTCCAAGACCGACTATTGGCATACCGTAAAGTATCCTTCTTTATTTTATCATAATTCCTAGGATTTTCGATGTGCTGACCTAAAATAAGTGCTGTATCACCTATAATTGAGCGAATGCGAGATCCCTTTTTAGCCGATTGCCCATGACCGGCGCCGGCATTCTTGGCCGGTGCTTTGCGCTTAGACGGCGCCTTGTTTCTGCTTGGCGTAGGCGGCGCCATTGAGGTTGGCGGAGCCATGCCTACCGACGTAGGCATATCCGAACCGGGCGGCATAGCACCCGGTGGCATAGTCCCCGGCTGTATAGCGCCGGGTTGCATAGTTCCCTGCATCATCGGACCGCCCGCATTTGGCGGCAAAGTGCCGGGTACCGTGCTCGCAGCCCTCTCGCCAGCTACCGACATGCCTTGTTGTACGCCACCGGCATTCAGCATCATACCTTGATGCATCATATTCGGGTTCATCATCGGTGGCTGCTGCTCCAATTGAGCCAATCTGGCACCAAACTGATTATCTGATTCATCCAAACGATGTTCAACGGCGGCCAACCGTTGTAATACATCTTCTTCGCTGACTTGCGCACGGGCGCAAATCCCCAACAAGCCCATTTCGATAACGATGCGCGGATTATCCACCCGTTTCGCATCATTCAAAATCTGTTGCAATTCTTTGACAAAATAATTGAGTTCATCCACCGATAAAGACTGTGCCTGAGCGGCAAAAGCCTCTTTAAATGGTGTATATAACGCTAATTCTTCTGCAGTAGGCAACACTTTTTCAATCAAAAGTGCCCGTACATGTTGAATTAAAGCTTCAATAATCTGTTTGCTGTCGCGACCTTCGCTGAGAGCTTTTTTAGAAGCCACCAAAACAGCCGCCCCATCGCCCTTGCGCAAATAATCAAGGAAGGTCATAATCCACTCTTTACCGACAAGGCCAATCATAGATTCTACGGTCTGCGCCGTAATCACATCCGTCGTCATGCCGGAACATTGGTCCAAAATACTGAGAGCATCACGCAAACCGCCATCCGCGTGAATGGCAATGAGTTGCGCCGCATCAGGTGAAAGCTTGATATCACTTTCTTCGGCCACATGCATCAAATGTTCCGCAATATCTTCCGCCGTAATACGTCTAAATGTATAACGCTGACAACGGGACAAGATAGTTACCGGTAATTTATCCACTTCCGTGGTAGCAAAAATAAACATAATATGAGGCGGCGGCTCTTCAATCGTTTTCAAAAGAGCATTCCATGCTTCATTCGTCAGCATGTGGGCTTCGTCGATAATAAAGATTTTTTTACGACCTTCAACGGGTAAAAACTTCACACTTTCCCGCAAAGAACGGATTTCATCAATACCGCGGTTCGACGCCGCATCTATTTCCAAAACGTCCATAGATTGGCCGTTTAAAATTTGTTTACAAGAGGTACATTCGTTACAAGGATGATCGGTTGGGCCTTTTTCACAGTTAATGGCTCTCGCAAAAATCTTGGCCACACTGGTTTTGCCCGTCCCACGCGGTCCGGAGAACAAATAGGCATGTGCCACCTTGTCTTCGCGAATGGCACGCATCAATGTTTCACTCACTTGCTTTTGCCCGACCACATCGGTAAACGTCTGAGGGCGCCATTTCCGATACAACGCTACATAACTCATAGGATTCCCTCCTTTCTTATAAACAAAAAAGCCGTCACAACACTCGATTATGACAGCCTTATAGGTTCCCTCGTGGCACATGAAAGTAACCGCTTAGTGCTGCTATCTCTCGATCCTGACACGATTCACAGGCTTCCATTGCACGAGCCCCACAAGACTGCCATAATCCAGTCCTGCATTACGGCTAGCTATATTATTATATACTACTAAAGGCAAAAAAACAAGTCGCCCTCAGCCAATCAAATTATACAATATACAACATACATTTTGTATAAATTTCCTAATAAAATGTATACGTTACACTTTAAATAGAGTATAATGAGGCTAGATAAATTCTATAGAGATGTATTATTTTTTTCAAAAGAGCTAAGAAAGGATTAGTATTATGGACGCTTTTAACTCTTTCATCGGAACCATAACCGGCTTTCTCTGGGACTACATTATTATTATTTATTTAGTACTCGCCGGCTTCTGGTTCACCTTCAGCACCGGATTTATTCAGGTGCGCGAACTCAAGGAAATGATTCGTCTTCTGGGCGAAGGTGTTGGTAAAAAAACGGAAGGCAACCGCATTTCCTCCTTCCAGGCATTCTGCGTAAGCTCCGCCTCCCGCGTTGGTGTAGGTAACATCGCCGGTATCGCCATCGCCGTTGTACTCGGTGGCCCGGGTGCCATCTTCTGGATGTGGTTTATCGCCTTGCTCGGCGCTGCCACCGGATTTGTAGAAAGTACTTTGGCTCAGATTTACAAAGTACCTTCCAGTAAAGGCGGCTTCCACGGTGGTCCGGCTTACTACATTAAAATGGGTTTAAAAAGTCCGGCCTTCGCATTTCTCTTTGCAGTGCTCATCAGTGTGACCTACGGTTTGATTTACAACTCTGTACAGGCCAACACATTGGCCAATGCCTTACTTATCGTAAATCTTGATCCTCAAATAACCGCCATCGGCGTTGCTATTTTAACAGCCCTCGTTATCTTCGGCGGTATCGCCCGCGTTGCTCGTCTGAGCGAATGGCTCGTACCTGTTATGGCCGGTTTATACATTTTAACCGCCGTTTACATCGTATTGGTTAACATCACAGAATTACCAAATGTAATCTACGCTATTTTCTCCAATGCCTTCAACTTTGACGCAGCTGCCGGCGGTTTCTTCGGCGCTGCCGTAATAAACGGTATTAAACGTGGCTTGTTCTCCAACGAAGCCGGTGAAGGTTCCGTACCAAACGCCGCTGCTACCGCTGACGTAAGCCATCCGGTTAAGCAGGGTCTCATCCAATCTTTCGGCGTATTCGTAGATACCTTCCTCGTTTGTTCCGCTTCAGCATTCATCGTCTTAATCTCCGGTAACTATGCAGGCTCCGGTCTCACCGGCATCGCCTTGATTCAGCATGACCTTGCCGCGCAACTCGGTAGCTGGGCTGCTCCTGTAATGGCTATCTTCATTTTCATGTTTGCCTTCTCTTCCATCGTGGGCAACTACTACTATGGCGAAATCAACATCGCTCATTTAACTAAAAACACTCTTTACTTAAATATTTTCCGCGTGTTCGTAGTTATCATGGTTTACTTCGGTTCCGTCGCTTCGCTTAACCTCGTATGGAACCTCGCCGACTTGTTCATGGCCTTCATGGTACTTACGAACTTAACCGCCATTCTCCTCTTGTGGAAACAATGTAAAGCCGCTATGCTCGACTATTTCAAACAGAAAAAAGCCGGCATTGTAGAACCTACATTTGATAGAAGCGTACTGCCGACACAAGAAGGAATAGTGTGGTGGCATAAAGACGCACAGCATAAAGACTAGTAAAGATATGCGTGCTCAATGCCTGTGAAAGTCTAAGGTCCTGTCTTCACTTAAAAATTTGTATAAGGGCCCTATAACATAAAGATTTTATGTACTAAATATGAGTTACAAAAAGCATGATAGTCCTATCTCCTCCCTGCGAGTCAAGCTCGAAAGGTCGTTCAATAGGACTATCGTGCTTTCTTTTTTAACATCTGCCAAAGTCCATACATCTATCTTTATGTTATGGGGCCTTGTCGCCTAAAACCTAAATGAAACAGGACCTTAGTCTTTCTTACACCCCAGAGCACGTAAATCTTTACGAACAGTCTTATGCTGTGCATCTTCATGTTGAGGAGAGAGAGAGGAGAAAGGGAGAATCCGGCTAAGAGACCAATTTATCACAAGTCAAAATCATTTTTCTTTTCCCTCACCTCTTGATGTACGACATAAAATTGTTATAAAGCGAGATGTACTCCGGATTAAAGAAAAGAAAGGCAGGCCTATTGAACGAACCTCAGAACTTGCTTCGTTGGGGAGGAAATAGGCCTGCCTTTCTTTTCACAACACAGCGATATATAACCAATCTTATGTTGTGCATCGCCTCCCCCTTCCTCCCCTCCTAATATTCGAGGCACAACATTAGGCTTGAAGTGAAACCATATGTGCTCTGCCCCTATGTGAGTAGAGAAAGACACTAAGGGCCTATTGAACGAACCTCAGAACTTGTTTCGTTGGGGAGGAAATAGGCCCCTTAGTGCCTTTCTCTTATACATCCTCAGAACACATGGTTTCACTTCGCCTATGTCGACCTCCGAATATTTATAATTTTATGATTGATATTTATACAGAAAAGGTCTATAATATGCGTATAAATAATTTTTGATTTTTAGAGATTGAAGTTTTAGTGTAGGGGGAAGTAATTATGTTTAGTTCACTTAAAAAATTCGCGAGCAAAAAGGTTGTGCTCACTTTCACAGCGGCTTTATTGACAGCCGGTTTAATCGCAGGTTGCGGCAGCACCGGCGGCGACAATCAGGAAAAAGTTATTAAAGTAGGGGCCGAAACTACGTTCCCTCCATTTGAATTTACCGAAGGCGACAAATATGTAGGTTTCGATATTGACCTTGCTGACGCTGTTGCCAAGAAAATGGGTTACAAAATGCAGTTCAAGAGCATGGGCTTTGATGCTTTGATTCCTGCGTTGCAGAGTAAAGATATCGACATGATTGCATCCGGCCTCAGTGCTACACCTGAACGTGAAAAAGCTGTTCTTTTCAGTAATCCATACTTTGAAAAAGGCGGTTTTGTAGCGATTGTTAAAAAAGATGACACTGCTACAAGCATGAACGATTTAGCAGGTAAACGTATCGTAGTTCAAATCGGTAGTGTTGCCTTAGACGTTGCTGAAAAAATTCCTAATGCACAGGTTAAATCCGTTGACAGCAACTCCCAATTATTCAATGAATTGAAAGCCGGAACTGCTGACGCTATCGTATTGGACAACGCCGTTGCTCTTTATTACTTAAAACAAGGTGCTGATGCTGATACCAAAATCATCGGCGAACCTGTTGATCCTGAACCATTCGTATGGGCATTCCGTAAAGACGACAAACAGTTGAAAGAACAAGCTGACAAAGCTTTGGCTGACTTGAAAGCTGACGGCACTTACGACAAAATCTATGAAAAATGGTTCGGTCCTGCTAAAAAATAAGCTTACAATAAGCTTAAAATAAGCTAGTTTTTAACAAATGAATCAGGCTCCTCATTCGCTATGAATGATTGGGCTGAAAATATCAAATAACGTTACCAAAACAAAGGCGCTATCCCTTGAGCAAAAGCTGAGGAGATAGCGCCTTTTCTTTCATTATAAAGTTGAACGATTGATAACCTGTAACTATAGTATAAAGTTAGTGCCCTATGGCAAAACAACCAGATACAACTTACTCTGCCGGGACGGCAATCGCATCATTCAAGCGGAACGAATAGATATAACGTTCTTTTACCGGCTTTCCGGTCAAGCGCTCTAAGGCTTGACTATAGATACGCAACTGAATACCGTAACGACGAATCAATTCATCGCCCGTTTTAACGCGGTCCGTTTTATAATCTACCAAAACCCACTCGCCATCTTCTAAAAATGCTGTATCAACGATCCCTTGCAGGAATAATTTTTCACCCGGTTCTACTTCCGGATACACATCATGGGCTTCAATGAGCATGCTGAACGGCCATTCTTTGGCGACCTGTGAATAGAGCCTACTTGGCACTGACGCGTCTGCTGAATCTGCCGGTGTATCGGATGTATCTGCTGATACATCGCTTGCAGATGCTGTAATGCCAGCTGAAATACCGGCTGAATCCGCCGAAGCTTTAGCGGCTTTTAACAAACGATTCCCCAAATCGGAAGTAAAGAATCGGTACAGCGCTCTATCGCTCAATACTTGTCGTTCTTCCAACGTAAAGTATCCTTCCAAAACCAATTGATCGAGTTTGACACTCAAGCTTTTTTGCGTATATTTTTCCATCGGCAACCACTGCATAGCTTCATGCATTAAAGTCCCCCAACGGGCGCCGGTGCTCACTTCTTCAGCGGCTTCCAAAGCCCTCGGTTTAACATCAAACGGACCCAGATCCGAAGGTAATAGGCCATCTGAAGTCGCTTGAATAGTTGTAGGCTCAGAAGCTGCCGATTCAACTACAGCTTGATTGATTACTTCAGCTTCATTCACTCCATCAACAGTACTGATAGTAGATTTTACCAGTGTTTCCGGTGTTTCCGGTGTTTCCGCTGTTTCCGATGTTTCCGTTGTTTCCGGTTTTACCGATGTTTCCGGCTCTACCAAAGTTTCGGCTTCTTCCTCGGCTTCGGCAAAGCGTCGTTTTAATTCACTCACAGAGATTTTAGCGGCACGACTGACAGCACCCATGTATGGATAGCTGAAGTTAAAACGAGCTGCCAAGTCGGCTTCAAGCGGTTCCGCTTCAATTGGAGCCAGTTTTTCAACGGCCGCCAAAATAGCGGATTTTTCTGTTTTACTACGCTGCAGGTTCGTGTATAAACTACCGTCGTGAAGTTCAACGTGTATACGACACTGTTTATCCTTGAGATCCATAGAAGCCACGTCTTCTACGCCACTGAATTGACGTATCAAATTACCGCCGTTTAAATGGCGGCTCAGGCCCATAAGGAACCAATCCAAATACGATTTTGCCCCCGTAATCAGATTTTTACTGAGCATCTGTGTATCGGTCAAGAGAGCCGGTGCAGCCTGCTTGCTGCAGAGATCTTCAAATTTTTTTACAAAACCGGTAATAAACAATTTATCGCGTGCACGAGTTAAGGCAACATATAAAATTCGTTCTTCTTCGGCCTTGGTAGCCAGTTCAATCTTGTCCCGTACATAAAGCCATGGCAGTGAGCCATACAAGACGCGGTAGTTTTCATAATAGCCTTTAATACCCACGCCGCTATCGCCGTGAAGTAACATGGATTTTTTCAAATCAACCAGGTTAAAACCTTTTTGCACGGAACTTAAGAATACGACCGGGAACTCGAGGCCCTTACTTTTATGAATACTCATGATGCGCACCACATTGTCCGCTTCGCTTACCGTTTTGCCGATGCCCAGGTCCTGGCCGGCGGCCTGCAAGCTTTCCAAGAAGCGTAAAAAGCGGAAAATGCCGCGGAAGCTACCGGCTTCATACTGCTTAGCCCGCTCGTAAAGAGCCATTACATTGGCACGACGCACGAGACCGTTCGGCATGGTGCTGACGTATTCCAAATAATTCATGTCCTCGTAAATAGTCCACAGCAAATCGCTCACACTATGATGACGCGAATAGGTACGCCATTTTTCAAAACGACTTACAAAAGCCTGAACTGCTTCATTTTGTGTGTTTTTGCCATATTCGGCCAACAATGACCAAATCGAACCTTGGCCGCTCATACGCAAGCGTCCCAATTCGTTCGCGTCGAGACCGACAAACGGTGAATTGAGCACCACCGCCATCGGTAAATCCTGTTCCGGATTGTCGATAACCTGCAGTAGCGACAGCAATAGCTTTACTTCAATGGCGCTGAAATAGCCCGAGTTTTCTTCAGCATATGCAGGAATTCCGGCTTGGCGCATGGCTTCTACCATACGGCCTGCTTTGACTTTTGGCGAACGCAAGAGAATCACTATATCACGCCATTCCAAAGGTCGGAAGCTACCATCCATATTCTGTACAACCTTATCGGCAGCCTTTAACTCTTTTATTTTTTCAATGATAAAGGCCGTTTCTTTTTCGTCGTTTTCTAAATCGGCTTCATCATCGTCATCATTAGAGGTATAGTTTGAAGAAGAGCTTGACGAATGCTTGGCACGCGAAGATGATGATGCTGAAGTTGCAGGTGATGAAGTTGCTTCGGCACCCGCCAATTCGCCAGCTTCGCTTGCCGCTGCACTCTTATTAAACGTAGACGTTTTTTCATCACCCACGTCGATAAGATGGAGTTCTACAGGACCACCGACCCAGTTTTCCGGCGCATCATCTGTGTTGCGGCCCGGATTCAGGGCTTCCGCATCACCATAGTCGAGTTCTGCACCGTCAGCGGTCATGATTTGACGGAAGAGGAAGTTGGTAAACTCCAAAATATTCGCATCGGAACGGAAGTTTTGGGATAAGTCGATACGGCGCTCTACAGCATCGACGGACTGCTGAAATCTGTGATACTTTTCCATGAAAAGCATGGGATTCGCCATACGGAAGCGGTAGATACTCTGCTTCACATCGCCTACGTAGAAGCGATTATCGGTACGCGACACGAGGTTTACGATGGCTTCCTGTACACCATTCGTATCCTGATATTCATCCACCATGACTTCTTTGAAAGTGTTTTGAAGCTCAATGGCCACTTCGGACGGCGCCCAACGGCCATCGTCCTGTTTGTCCCGCAAGAGAGCCAGGCATAGATGTTCCAAGTCTGAAAAATCAAGCATACCCAGTTCTTGTTTGGCCTTCGCAAACGCATCCTTAAAGGCCAACGTTAAATCGATGAGACCTGTCACATACGGCAAGCTTTGCTCAATCTGTGTTTTAAACTCCGCCTCGGTAATAGCAAAAGGACCACTAGAAAGCCCTTTTAAGCTCTCACGAACACCCTTTATCAGTTCCTTAGCCTGAGATAACAAGCCGGGATCAACCTTATCCACATCTTTTTTCAAAGGGTTCATATTGAGCCGCTTGAACGAATGGTTACCAATGAGAGCAACAGCGGCCACCATTTCATCCCAGGTTTGCGCCTCGGTCAAGGCGGACATCATATAGTCAAGTTCATCAATAAATTCGGTGCCCTTGGTAGGCCCACCCGGTTGGTTGAGGATGTCCGCAAATTTTGACAGACGATTCGCAATGTCGTCAATCAGAAGATGTTGCTCGTCCATAAAATATTTACCCCAAACGGTGTCCATTATGGGCTGGGTAAGGGCATTTTCATAACGAGCCTTAGCCGCTTGAAGCCAGTTTTCAGGATCAGACTGGGCCAAAGCAAACTCATGAAGGTTCAAAATCTGATCCATAATGCCTTGGTCAGACCGTTCACTGCCAAACATGTCGGCAATTTCAAAAATGTGAAATTGATTTTCCTCGTACGCTTTTATCAATAGTTTTTCCAACACATCGGTTTTCAGAAGCATCAATTCACCTTCATTGCCGATGCGATAGGACGGATCGATGTCGAGTCGGTAAAAATAACTGCTGATAACCCACTGACAGAAGGAATGGAGCGTCGAAATATGAGCCGACGGCAACAAGCTGAGCTGTTCTTCCAAATAAGAATCCCCGGTTTTATTGAATTCTTCCGCCAATTTAGCGCCGATACGGGCACTCATTTCAGCAGCTGCCGCCTTGGTAAATGTTACGACCATGAGCTCCTGAATGGATAAGGGATTATCTTTAGATTTCAAGCGCTGAATGATGCGTTCCACCAAAACAGCGGTTTTCCCGGAGCCGGCAGCGGCCGCTACGAGCAAGGTTTGTGAAGCGAGTGAGCCCGGCTTCGGTGCATCAATCGCCGCTTGTTGAGCGTCGGTCCACTTCATATACATCGTCTCCTTTCGCCATTTTAGCCAACACTACATCTTCGTCTATTTTGTTGATATAACGGTAATTATTCCGCGTATTTTCAAAACGGCATAACGCCTTATATTGACAATAGGAACACGGAATGTACTTATTATTCAAATTGTACGGACTCACCGGGAAATGCCCGGCCAAGATGTGCTGCCCCGCCTTGCCTATCACGCGGGCCGCATAATCGGTAAGCGTCTTAAAGTCTTGTGGCGACTTAGTCTTTCTTTTATCTTGGCCATGAATCGATGTGCCATTGCCGCTAATACGAATCGGTACGTATGGCGTCGATTTACCGGCCACCACGGTTTCATCAATATTCGCCAATAACTCCACATTATCCGTGAAATAACCGTCATTTTTAAGACCTGTATCGGTTTTCACCAATTCAGATGCCATTTCTTCGGTTAACACATCGCTCTTACTGATACGCGGATTTTTTACATAGGTATACACCAATGCAGCCGGTTCTATTTGATCGCTCCGCTGCGCCCGTTCGAGGGCTAAAAGATAGGTTACGAGCTGCAGTTTAAGGCCATAATACACATCCGATGCCGTCACTTCCGCATAGCCCGACTTATAGTCCACTACGAGGCCATAGGTTTTACCAGCCTCATCCTGCCACTCATCGACGCGGTCGAGCTGACCGATGAGTTGAATATACGACTCGTCACCCAGCGGTATTTGCACCGCCGGCCAGTGACCGGCACCGCCGTAACTGCTAAAGCTCTTTTCCAAATAGCGCGTGTTGAATTTACTCTTCTGGGACCAATCGGTGAGGCGATTTACCGTCCGTTTAAGGGTCGATTCCAAACGCTGTTGGAGTACCGTTTCATACACATCGCCTTCTTCGCCGAGCTGCAATTCCTTACTGATTTCAGCCACTACCGCTTCGCAAAGCGCCGCTTCTTCCTCCGGTTTTATATCACGCCATTGACGTTTTTCTTTTAAAAGTGTCATGCCCAAAGAGCGCAAGCTTTCGTGGAGAAAAATCCCGATTTCCGGGGCACCGAACTGCTTAATCGGCCGTTCTTCCAGGCTCAAGCCATAACGGGCATAAAAAGCGAACGGACACTGCTGATATTTTTCCAAACGCGTGACGGAGCCGCTTAACGCTTCGTTCTGGAATAATAAAGCCTGCACCACCTCGCGGTCCACTACGGGCACATCGTTAGAGTCCATAACCCCACGGGTGGCCATACGTAAAGCCTCGCGATACGGACCATCAAGGCTCCAATCGTAAACGCTGCGCCAAATCGACGCTAAATCGCCAGCTTGCGCAACACTCCCCATCTGGCCGGCCAATAAGGATAAGCTCTGTAACGGCCGCCAAATATAGTCCGGCTCTTTACCCTCCGGAATGGTAAGCGGCGCTCCCTTGGAACCGGCCGTATAACCCAACTGCTGCCAACGTTTAATAGCCAGGCTGCTTTCCAAGGCGGCCCCTTCTTCATCGGAACCGGCATAGGAAATATGAAGTTCCTCACGACTGCGCGTACAAGCTAAGTAGAACAAAAAGTTTTCATTAAAAGCGCGCACTAAAGCCCCTTCAGCTAAGGTAACGCCGGCGGCCTTCAAGGCTTCGCGCTCCGTATCTTTCAGAAGGCCTTCATCACCCATACGTTGCGGGAATACGCCGTCATTGAGGCCCATTAAAAAGACAATATCGCTTTCATGCGTATAACCGCGTTCCACGGTGGTCACCATAACATGGTCAAGGCTTGGGGGCACTAACGAGTAGGATACTTCTTCTAACCCTTCTTCTAAAAGCAACGCCACTTCCGCCGTCGTCATCGTATCGGGCAATTCCAAGCTCATAATCTCGTCAAAAAGAGCAATAACCCGTTTATACATCTGCTCATGAGCGGCCGCACTTTCCGCATCACCGGCCGCTTCCGCATCAGTAACCCACTGTGCCAAGCGAGCAGGCACGCCCACATTACTCATCAACAAGAAAAGCTCTTCACACCATTCATAACCGGTGTGTTCTTCTTTGGCAAATTCCCAGAAAGGGCGGAGCTCGGCCATGATAAGGTCATGAGCCGCATTGACACGCATACGGCGCGCAGATTCCGTATTCCCCTGCATGAGTTCGTCAGAAATCGTGCTATTTAACGTATCACCGGTCGATGCAGGATTAACATCCGATGCTACTGTAGCAACTTCAGGATTCTCTTTTGCAGCAGCATCAGCTGTTGCACTCGCTCCGATTTCCTCTGCGATTTTTTCATCATACGTATCGTCATCGTCACTGCTGTCAAAACTGTTTTTCCGTTCATATGGCCAGCTGTCTTTGAGCCACATGAAGTCCCGAATACCAAACTCGAGGCAATAGTTTTCCAATTCATCCACAGCGGAACGAGTGAGCGGCCAGAAGTCGGTTTTTAACAAACGGAACACCGCATCATGGTCGAAATTACGACGTACTACTTCCAATAATCCCTGTAAAAACTCACCTAAAGGGTGGCTCACCATAGGTCGGCGGCGATCCGAGAAGTAGGGAATCTCATAGCGCTTCAGCGTTTTTTCCAAAATATCGCCATAAGTCTCCGACTCACGAAGCATGATGGTAATATCTCGCCAACGGCGATTCGGAGCATCCTTAACTTCCATGGCCGCCAATATCTGACGACACACTGCATCCGCTTCGCGGGCGCGATTATAGGCCACCGTAACAGGCAATACGGCCTCTTGGTCGTTTGCTTTGATTGGTGCGTTAAAATAACGCGTTGCCAAACTCTCCAAGACAGGCTTTTTAAAACGGTAGTTTTTATCAAACGTCCGCACTACGAGCTCCATCCCATCTTTTTGTGAAGCCTGCCATTTCATCACATCCGCAAATACGGAATGAGGGCGCCCGAATAGTCGTAATTTTTGCGGCGGTACCTGTAATTTTGCCAGGTCCGGCGGTAAGGTAATGGTCAAAATACTGTCTTTAGCCAAGGTAAACAGCTCATATAAAAGTTCCATTTGAATCGGTGTAAACCAGTGAAAGCCGTCCACAATCACATGAGAATTATGGATTAACGGGCTTTTCGGCAATACCTCCATGAGTTCTTCCAGTCGATTGGCCGTATTAACGCCGGTCGTGGCCAAGGTTTCTTGGTACGCTTCCATAATATGGGCCAGTTCCTGAAGCTTGCGCTGCAATACCATGGATTCGACCTGTTCCGCCCCTTTTTTCAAATCCGCCGCATCCACACGGAATGAATCGCATTCACTGATGAGTCCCTGCAGTACATCGGCAAAATGAGGCTGTTTAGCCGATTGCCCCAATAACTCCAACTTGCCCTGCTCTCGTTTCATGATTAAACGAAGCAGTAATTTTTGACCAATGTCCGACAGACCCGATTCGCGCACCATCCCCACCGATTGAAACACCTGGTACGCCAAACGGCTGAAGCCCACTACGCGAACGGTGGTAAAACCGCCTTGCGGCATGAATTCCGCCAAGCTTCGTTCTATTGTATAGGTCGCCGAATCCGGCACAATGTATAAAATAGGCTCCCCCGGATTTGACTCGATAACTTGCTTCACATGCTCGAAACAAGCGTGCGTCTTGCCCGTACCGGCCCGTCCTACATAGACCGAAAGTGCCATACTGCCACTCCTTCCTACCTAATATCCCTAACAAATTCTATCGTATGAGTAATTAGCGTTGATTCCTAAAACTATATACCCAAGCACTTTATATATTCTGTCCGGTATATTTCATCCGGATTCACTACTGATATAATTATACTCTTAATCATAAATATAACTCTATACTCTCATATATAAATATATCATAGCTGCCTTTGGTATAAGACAACCAAAATTTTCAAACTACGAGTATCTACCGGCTTAAAAAATGAAATGGAATAGGAAAATCCATTCAATTATAGGGCAAATAAATTACCCCATAAAAATAGGAACTGCACGAATCCGGGGCCCCAATGCCCGTTCGTGCAGTTCCCTTGGAGGTTTTACTACATTCTATATAAATAAATTATATAGCTACATTATGAGAGTCAAACCATCTTCAGTTGATACCAAACCTTATGCGTCGGTATCAAGCCTTATTCAGTTGCTGTTAACCTCTATTTACTCGGTGCCAAACTTTCTTGCATACGCACGTAGGACAAACGGCGTTCTTTGGCATCTTCTTCCGTTTTGGCAAAGAGTTCTTCCGCCACTTCAGGGAATGTCTGTTTAAGCGATGCATAACGCACTTCGCCCATTAAGAAATCAAGGAAGTTTTCAGTCGGTTCTTTCGAATCGAGGCTGAACGGATTTTTATCAGTGCCCCGTAAAGCCGGATTGTAGCGATAGAGATCCCAATAGCCGGCTGCTACGGCGCGACGGGATTCTTCCTGCGTCGTGCCCATGCCGGATTTAATACCGTGGTTGATACATGGTGCATAGGCAATGATAAGGGATGGACCCAGATAAGCTTCCGCTTCCGTAATGGCTTTGAGGAGCTGGTTCTTATCAGCGCCCATAGCCACTTGCGCTACATACACATAGCCGTAAGACATGGCAATCATGCCGAGATCTTTTTTCTTCGTACGTTTACCGCTGGCCGCAAATTTAGCAACTGCGGCTGTATGCGTAGCTTTCGAGGACTGACCGCCTGTATTGGAATATACTTCCGTATCGAATACGAGTACGTTCACATCATCGCCGGAAGCGAGTACATGGTCGAGCCCGCCAAAGCCGATATCATAGGCCCAACCGTCGCCGCCGAAAATCCACTGCGAACGTTTGGCCAGGTATTGTTTTTCTTCTAAAATAGCCGTCATAG